>DAIDJT010000158.1 GCA_027451265.1 Bacteroidales bacterium
ATAACCAAGTGCTTCGAGCACCCATGGTTCACGCTCGCGGCTTGCTGGGTCACTGAGGCTCTCAAAGAAAGCATCCCGGACTGAGGCATCCGGTGACACAGCCGGCGTCACAAAATCAAACCGCTCCAGCCTCTCCTTTCCTGCAATGCGTTCGCGTTGCTGTGCAATAATGCTGCCGGCTTCTGGGTGACCTTTAAGAGCCAGGGTCAGCGCCAGGGTGCAGAGCTCATCCTCGCTCAGGCTCACAGGGCCGGGAAGCGTGCCACTCTTCCACAGCGCAACAAGATAATCAATGCCTGCGGGTGTGACAGTTACATCTCTGAGTGTGCCGAACCATGAACGTTTTTCGGCCGGGCTTTCTGCTGAGGTCATTTTTTCTCTCAGCATTGTCTCTGTCGCCGGGGCGCGTGAGGCCCTTTCCTCCGGGCTTAGCCAGTTCCACCATACCGAAGTAAACCTGCCTGAAAGGTAATTCCGCAGTTGCAGGTCAGTTATGACCTGCAGGTCTCTGAATGCTGTCTCATAAAAGTCAGCCGGCCGGATTGCACCGTTGATAAGGTTTTCATACAGGTTGATCCAGATGATGCCCTTCAGAAGGGGATCTTTCATTTCCGGAAGATTTACAAGCAGGTACTTCGCACTGAGGCTGTCGAACAGGAAAGTGCCGTAAGCTCTTCCTGAAATATCCGGAATGATGCACAGCGGCTTTTCGGAGACTGTGACAAATGAATCGCGGTCCGCCGGCTGAAGGTCAGCCGTGAGGGTATCAGATGCAGTGATTACCATTGTTTTCAGCGTCTGTGGCCAGTGATGGAGCGTTCCGTCCGGATCGTCCTCACGGAAGGAGATCTTGAATCCGTCTTCCTCTGTTATAACCGGCGATATGACAGGCATCCCGGCCTCCCTTACCCACATCCTGCTCCATTCGCCGAGCGGCTTGCCGGAAGTTTCCTCAAGTATGGCAACCAGGTCATCCCACCGGGCATTGCCCCAGGAGTACTTTTTCAGATATTCCCGGAGTCCTGTTTTCAGGTTTTCCTCCCCGGCCAGTTGTTCGAGCTGGCGCATCACTATCGGAGCCTTGTTGTAGATTATGCCACCGTAGAGGGAGCCGGCATCTTTCATGTTTCCCAGTTCCTGAATTATAGGGTTGGTGCCGCGGGTGCGGTCAACCTCGTAGGCAGCCGGGTAGCGCGAGAGAAGGAACCGCAGGTCATGGTTGATGTCCTGAAAATCAGGGCCGGCTATCTTATCAGACATGTAGCCGGCAAAGACCTCCTTAAGCCAAACATCATCAAACCATTTCATTGTGACCAGGTCGCCGAACCATATGTGCGATGTCTCATGTGCTATAAGCGAAGCGCGCGATAGCTTTTCGTTGAGAGTGGGTGAAGTCTCGAGAAACAGTGAGGAGGCCCTGTAAAATATTGACCCTGGGTGTTCCATGCCGCTGTACTGGAACGGCGGAAGAAGCACAAAGCCGAACTTGTCAAAGGGATACGGTATATGTGTGTACTCTTCAAGCCATTTCAGGGCGCTGTAATGAAGGCGGAAAATCTCTTCGGCGTTGTTCTCAACATAGCCGGGGCGTGTCTCACGGTGAAGCATCTCCATCTTCACACCCTGAATCTCCTTCTCAAAAAGGTCAAATTTGCCTGCGGCGAATGCAAACAAATATGTGCTTAATGGTTTTGTCTCTTTAAATCGAAGCGTCACCCTGCCGGCCGCAGTGTCAGCCGAAACCACAGGACTGTTTGACATTGCCCTGTACGATGCCGGGATGTCAAGCGAAAGGGTGAACCGCCCCTTTATGTCAGGCTGGTCAAAGCAGGGGAAAGCGGTTGAGGCCCTGTCAGGAACGAAAAGGGTATAAAGATATTCATCGTTCCTGTTCAGGGAGAGGTCCCCGGCACGGAAGCCGATCTCGATATGGTTGTACTTTCGTGACAGCAGATTCCGGTCAATCACTATATGACCGTTCAGCAGTGAGGCCTCTGCAGGCCTTCCGTTAACGGAAACACTCTTAAGGTAATATTCAGGAGCCCTGAAATCGATCAGCAGAGGCTCCCTCCCTGCAGTGCGCTCAAACTCAATCACTGCTGTTCCCTCCACCGGAGTATTCTTCCCGGTATCGATGATGAAAGAAAGGTCGTACCTGACATCGCTGACAGTCTCGTACCTGTATGTAGCAAGGAGCTTCGACACCCCTTCGGCAGTATATTCAGCCCTGTCAACGCGTTTGCAGGAGATAAGTATCGCAACAGCGAATAATATGACCGGCAAAATGCGAAGAAAAATCAATCCGGGTTTCATGACAATTTTTTCCGTTTCTCAAATATAGTCAATCATGCCATAAGCCCTTCCCCGGCGACGCATATTAAGTCTGCTCCTGCCAATTCACGCAGGTCGGGCCGGTACAGTGCTGCAAAACATTCCCGGTGGCAAAGTGATATTTTCTATCTTTGAAATATCACCTGTTAATTCCAATGCCATGAAAAAAATGTTCTTCATTCTGCTGATAACAACCTTAGCCGGAACTCTCAACGGCCAGGGCCAGTCTGCCTTTCTTTCGGACCCCGCAATATCTCCTGACGGATCCAAAATCGTCTTTGTTTATGAGAGCGACCTGTGGCTGGCTGACCGCGACGGCGGCACGGCTCATCGCATCACGGCAATGACAGGTGAGGAATCAGTTCCCCGCTTTTCACCTGACGGGAAATGGCTCGCTTTTGCATCAACCCAGAACGGAAATGCCGATGTCTACCTCATGCCGGTCGAAGGCGGCAGCATAGTTCAACTAACCTGGCACGACGCCAACGATTATCCCGACGGATGGTCGTGGGACTCGAAAACGGTCTACTTCACATCAGACAGGTATAATACATTTGGCGCATATGCCGTACCGGCATCAGGAGGAACTCCTTTGCGCCTTTTTTCGGATAACTATTTTGACCAGGCGCATAATGTGGTTGAGATACCCGGCACTAACAGCCAGTCATTTTATTTTACATCATCATGGGAGAGTTTCATGTTCCCTCAGAGGAAGAGGTACAGGGGTGAGAATGACCCTGACATCGAGTTTTACAATAAGAGTACCGGCGACTACAAGCGGCTGACTGAGTGGGAGGGGAAGGATCTGTGGCCATCCGTTGACCGCAACGGGAAGCTGTGGTTCGCCTCCGATGAGGCCAACAACGAATACAACCTCTACACAATCGAAAACGGGGTGAAGAAAAAGGTGACCTCGTTCCTGACCTCCATCCGACGTCCACAGGTCAGCGCCGACGGACGGTTCGTGGTTTTTGCGCGTGACTACAGGATATGGACCTTTGATGTCACAACCGGCCAGAGTTCGCCCTGCGAAATAAACGTATGGTCAAACGAAAACCTGGTCACGGAGATAGGATACAACAGCGCCGGTAAGATCACCGACTTCGATGTGTCAGCTGACGGGAAGAAGATTGCATTTGTCTCGCGCGGAAGACTCTTTGTCTCTGACGTGGCAGGAAAATTCATCAGGGAGATGCCCACTGACCGGGCCGAGAGCGTGCAGGAGGTCAGGTGGATGAAGGATAATGAGTCGCTGCTTTACACGCGTACGGTAAAAGGATGGGCCAACCTGTTCACTATCACGGCATCAAGGCCTGAGACAGAGAAGCAACTGACGCGGTATGAGCGCACTCTGCAGGAGCTCCTTGTCAGCCCTGACGGAGAAAAAGCGCTGTTTGTGAGCGGCGACAGCCACATAGACCTCATTGATCTTAAGAGCTTCGATGTAAAGAGTATAATCACCGACGAGTTCTGGTTCCGTATCTCGCAGCCGCGATTCTCGCCTGACGGCAGGTACATACTTTATGCCGCGTACAGGAACTTCGAGCAGGATATATTCATCTATGACACGAAGGATACAAAGACTTACACAATTACCAATAACGGTGTGAATGAATCTGATCCCTACTGGTCTCCTGACGGAAGGTATATCTATTTGAGCGCCGACAGGTACAATGCCGGGTTCCCGAGAGGGGAAGGGGTCAGCAAGCTGTACCGTATCCCGCTTTATCGCTTCAGTGAGTCATTGCGTACGGAGGAGTATGGCAAACTCTTTGCCAGGAAACCGTCAAAGGACAGCCTGAAAGTTGATATCAGGATCGAAACCGAGGGTATCACTGACCGCTGGGAACAGATTGACGTGAAGGGAAATGAACAGTCTTCGCCCTTTGTCTTTAATGTCAGGGGCAAGACACTGCTGCTCTTCAACAACTCTCCGAATCCCCGCGAGAGGGTACTTACGAAGGTGGAGCTCTCTCCCTTCGAACCGCCGAAGAGCGCTGCCATAGGCGACAAGGCTTTCAGCAGGCTGATAATGACAGGAGACAGGTTCTATGCACTCATGCAGGGCGATGTTTATGAGGTGAAACCTGCTGAGGGCAAGGCAGATAAGATTACATTATCAGCCACTTTCAGCAAGAACCTGCATGATGAGTTTGTGCAGATGTTTTACGAGAACTGGGCAACCCTTGCAGAGCATTACTATGATAAGGATTACCATGGGGTCGACTGGAAGGCGATGCTTGTCCGGTATGAGCAATACCTGCCGCTGGTACGCAACAGGGATAACCTGAGGACAATCCAGAATGACATGCTTGGCGAGCTGAACTCGTCGCACCTCGGCTTCAACAGTCAGGGCGATGAGGCCAAAACCTTCTACAGGCAGCAGACCAACGCGACAGGGATAGTTTTCCGTGAAGATGATCCTTTCATTGTTGAGGGATGGGTGGAGCGGTCGCCAGCCGACCTTACTGACACGCCATTGAAGCCGGGCGACAGGCTGTTGGCTGTTGACGGCACGCCGGTGGACGTTACGGCTGACCGTGACAGGGCATTTACGCTGCCGCAGCTTGAGAAGGAGATCACACTCCGGTTTGACAGGAAAGGGAAAGAGTATGACATTACACTGATGCCTGTGAGCACTGGTGCACTGAAAACACTGCTCTATGACAGCTGGGTGACTGAGAACCGCAGGTTGGTTGACAGCCTTTCAGAAGGGAGGGTGGCATATGTCTACATGAAGGATATGGGTAATCAGAGCCTGGACAAGTTCATGATTGACATGACGGGGATTGCCCTGGGCAAAGAGGCCCTGATACTTGATATCCGTAACAACAGGGGAGGGAACGTGCATGATGATGTGATTAAATTCCTCTCTCAGAAACCATACCTTGAGTGGCAGGCGCGGAACGGGAAGCGCTCTCCGCAGCCCAACTTCGCGCCGTCAGGCAGACCAATTGTTCTTATGGTTAATGAGCAGTCGCTGAGTGATGCCGAGATGACTGCTGCGGCGTTCAGGCAACTGAAGCTGGGAACCATTGTGGGCACTGAGACCTACCGGTGGATAATTTTCACCTCGGGAAGGATGCTTGTTGACGGTTCCTCAACCAGGCTTCCGGCATGGGGATGCTACGACCTGCAGGGGAATGACCTGGAGAAGACCGGTGTCAAGCCGGATGTCTATGTCCGCACAACCTTCGGAGACATGCAGAAGGGTATTGATCCGCAGCTGGTGACCGCGGTTAAGGAAGCGTTGGGAAAGCTGCACTGAGAAGTCAGCAGAAGCTAGTCAGCATTCAGCAATTTCAAGTGCATTAAGACCGCAAGGCAGCAAGACCAGGGCCAGGCGTAAAGAAATGACCCGGTGGGTCATTTTAGCGCAGGAGCCAGCCTGCAGGGCTGACTTGAGTGACCTTCAGACATCTTAGCACAGTTCCTGGAACTTCTGCCTGAATGTCATCGGGCGGGCGATGTTATGGAAGGTTTCCGTGGTGCCGCCGGTGCCGATAATTGTAATTGAACCGTAGTTGAGGATACGGCCCATTACAGTCTGGTCTACATTCACAGTTTCGATCTTCGAAAGGTTCATCTCGAAAGTGCGGCGGGCAATGAAACCCTGCTTGATAACGATGCGGCGGTTGGTTATGACGAATTCTGACAGCCATCTCTTCATCCATGCATAGATTGTCAGGGTGAATATCGATTTCAGTGAAAAGAAAATGACCCAGTGGTATTTGGTTTCATAGGCCACGGACTCATCCTTGATGAGGTGACCGTTTACATAGCTTCCCATTGTTTTGCCTGATTGTATGTTTTAATTCAGATCAGTCTGTCACCTTCACCGCCTTATCCTCGCTCTGCCAGAGGCCGTGCTTTGTGCAGACGGCCATCGCGCTGAG
>DAIDJT010000159.1 GCA_027451265.1 Bacteroidales bacterium
ATTTGATAGCATTGAGTGGATTGATTAATCTTACTGAATCTGATAATTGTTTATAAAGTCCAACGCATTTAAATCTGTATTTATGAAAAAACTTGAATTGATCCTCATTTCCGGCGCTGCAGTCGGAATCCTGCTGGCACTCCTCAATGTCCCATATCAAACTGCTTTCTCATCACTGTTCCTGATTGCCCTGGGCATAATCTATCTCTACCTCGGGTTTGCTCTTTTTAATGATATTCCATTTAGTAAAATCTTTAAATCAGAATCATACAGGGGAATCGGATCTTGGAGAATCGCCATAGCAATCGGAACCGGACTGGGACTGTCACAACTTACAACCGGTTTCATGCTAGCCCTTGGCAATTACCCGATGACAAGGTCCTTCCTTAGCGTTGGCCTTGTAATGACTGCATTGATGCTGCTTCTCACCCTCATCAGAAACACGAAGGAGAAACACCAATTCTACAGGAACATCGCCCTCAGATGCGCGGTGTTTATAATAATAGGCGCTATATTTCTGATAATAAATGGGCAACAAGTGCAGACAACCTGAATCATGAAAACAAAACTCCTTCGATTCGTCCTGGTGTCTGTTACAATGACAGTCCTGGGCTTCCTGGTTTTTACACTGTTTGATTTGTTCGAGGGGACGGCTCGCCAAAATGCCCGCGAAAACCTGCGGATCCCGGCAATCGTGGGGGTGATGACTGCTACCTTCATGGTCTTCTTTACAAAATTCTTCCCGGATAAAAAAAGCTGATGCCTGCCTGATCTTCAACATAGCTGCATCCTTGCCATCATACAGGGATTTTTATAACTTAGCGCTGCAACAAATCAAATCCCCCGATGAATCAACTGGTGATTCGCGACAAGGCCCAGGAATACATATTCCGCTTCCTGGGAGGCCTGACACTGCTCGGAGTCGGAATTCAACTTTTTACACACAGTCCCAAAACCGGTGTCTTCTGGATACTGGTCGTTACGTTTATCCTTGCCGCATTACTCTTCTTCACCCTGATCTTCGGCGCCATTATCAACCGGCTCACGGCTGACCATGGCATACTGACAATCAGATGGAACACAAAAATCTTCAAAAAACATCTCCATATTGACCAGATCGCAGGGATTACTGAGGATAACCGGTATATATGCATAACCATGAAAGACGGCCGGATCATCCGCCTGTACGTAAAACTCATGGACGCCGACAAACGGAGGGCCGCACGCAAATTCCTTAAGGAGAGTACCGGATTCTAAAACCCGCTCAACTGCCCACTCCTGGCAACGACCTCACGCAAGACGGACACATCTTGCCACTGGCTGATTTCATTGACCTAATGGACTCCAAATCACTCTGTCAGCCAGTCAACAGAATTTTCTATCTTTACAATAATAAATCTCCTGTCATGAAACAACTCGTACTCCGGAATTCGCTTTATGAAAAGGTCTACAGATCACTGGGGATCGTCTGCATTGTCATGGTTATTGTCATTATCCTGACCGGCAACAGAACCGAATGGCCATTCTGGGTCCAGATATTTGCCCTGCTTCTACTTGGCCTGGCATTCCTGAGCCTCAACTTCGGCACACTGGTCAACAGACTCACTGTCGATAAGGGAATGCTTACAATACGATGGTATACAAAACCCATGAGAATAACCATCCCGATTCATGAGATTGATGAGATCCTGGCGGACGAAAACTTTGTCAGGATTGTCATGAAGACAGGAAACACCTACCGCCTCCCGACCGGTATGCTCGAGTTCGATGAGAAAAGGGCCGTCCGGAAATTCCTCAAAGAGACCACAGGCTTCTGATAACCATGCGCATTTTTCCCCGTATTATTACAGCACTTGCTTTTCTTGCCCTGCCATATGCAGCAGCAAGAAGCTCTTCCGCCCTGCCTTCCCCTCCGCAGAGAACCTCCGCGGCAACTTCATCACCGGTCAGCCGCACAGCCGCAACAACGCAGGCAGCAGCCACAAGGGTCACCGTCAGCGGCTTCGTCACCGACGCGGGCAGCGGCGAACGGATGATCGACGCCACCGTCTATGAAAGAGCCTCCTTCGCCGGCACCACAACCAACAGCTACGGTTTCTACAGCCTGCCACTCCCTGCCGGAAAGGCTGAACTGATCGTATCCTACCTTGGCTACAACCCTGACACTGTCATAGTGCAACTCTCCCGTGACACGGTTATCAACTTCAGCCTCGTAATGGCATCAAGCGAAATTGACGCGGTGACAATTACGGCCTCCGGCCGAAGGGCAAAAATCGAAAGCACCCAGATGAGCATGATAGACGTCCCGGTGGAGAAGTTCCTCAAGCTGCCTGTCATCTTCGGCGAGGCCGATGTGCTGAAGGTGATACAGCTGCTCCCTGGAGTGCAGTCGGGAACCGAAGGATCCTCAGGCATCTACGTCCGCGGCGGCGGCCCTGACCAGAACCTGTTCCTCCTCGACGGGGTGCCGGTATACAATGCCAACCACCTATTCGGATTCATGTCGGTGTTCAATCCCGATGCCGTCAAATCAGTCCAGCTATACAAGGGCGGATTCCCAGCCCGGTTCGGCGAACGCCTTTCATCAGTGGTTGACATACACATGAAGGAGGGCAATGAGAAGGAGTTACATGGCAATGTCGCCGTCGGGGTGATATCTTCCAAACTGTCACTGGAGGGGCCGATAATAAAAGACAAGACTTCATTTGTGATCTCCGGTCGCCGTACATACTATGATGTCCTTGCCCAGCCGTTTATCATGAAATTCAACGAGAACCAGAATGACAAGACAAACGCAGGTTATTATTTCTACGATCTCAATGCCAAGATCAACCACAAGTTTTCGGAGAAGAGCAGGCTCTACCTGAGCTCCTACTTCGGCCGCGACAGGGCGTACATGAGAAACACCAGCACATCAAATTACCAGGATGGGGACGGCGAAAAAAGGATGGAGTATAAAGATGGCTTCGGCCTTGGATGGGGTAACTTCATCACTGCCCTCAGGTGGAATTATCTGATTACCAATAAGCTGTTCAGCAACACCACCCTTACCTACAGCAAATACGATTTCGATGTGACAATTGAATCGTCTGTTGAGGAGCTCAACACAAATGCAAAAGCGGTGGATTACTTCAAGTATTTCTCCGGGATTGAGGATGTGGGGGCAAAGATTGATTTCGACTACTACCTGTCGCCAAAACATTCGGTGAAGTTCGGCACCGGTTACACATTCCATCATTTCAAGCCTGGCGTCACCACTTTCAGGTTTAATTCGGGCATGATTGGCGAACCAGGGCTTGATACCATTGTGGGAGACATGAAGGTGAGAGCCAGTGAGTTCATCATGTATGCCGAGGACAACATAGACCTCACCCCGAAGCTGAAGATGAATGCGGGCGTGCGCCTGTCTCTATTCAACGTTCAGGACACTAGCTATTTTGTTTTCCAGCCGCGGCTCTCACTCCGGTACATGGCCACCGAAGACCTGTCGTTCAAGCTGTCATACAGCAAGATGGGCCAGTTTGTACACCTGCTTACCACCTCAGCCATCAGCCTTCCGACTGACCTCTGGCTGCCTGTTACAAAGCGATATGAGCCACCTGTCTCGCACCAGGTGGCACTGGGATCAGGATTCCTTATTCCGGGAGACCTTGAAGTGACGGTGGAAGCATTCTACAAGACAATGAATAACCTTATTGAGTACAAGGAGGGTGCTTTCTTCGGAGGCACTGGCGCGGGATGGGAGTCGAAGGTGGAGAAGGGCAGGGGATGGGCCTACGGGTCAGAGGTCATGGTGGAGAAGAACTACGGAAAGCTGACGGGATGGATAGGATATACACTCTCATGGACCCAGCGTAAATTCGCGAATCTGAACTACGGGAACACTTTCCCGGCGAAGTATGACCGAAGGCATGATGTAAGCCTCGCACTGACATATAAGTTCAGTGACAGGGTTGATGGCGGACTGGTATGGGTGTACGGTACCGGGAACGCTGCCACGCTGGGCGCTTCGCAGTACCCTGGAGGGGATATCTTTGGAAATAATTCCGGGTATAATATGATAACTGATTTTCCCGGGCGCAACAACTATCGCCTGCCCTCTTACCACAGGCTTGACCTGGGTGTGAACCTTCACAAACAGAAGAAACACGGATTGCGCACATGGAGCTTCTCGGTGTACAATGCCTACAACCGGCTTAACCCGTTCTTTGTCTACTGGGGCGAAAAATTGGTGGCGGAACCCGACCCGGACTATCCGGGAGGGATGATCTACTACAGCAAGCCTGAGCTTAGAAAGGTGACTGTCTTCCCGATGATTCCGTCGGTATCATATTCATTCAAGTTCTGACAGCCATGAAGATCACAAGGAAATTAATCGCTATGACAGCCCTGAAGATCCAGAGGATAACAGCTCCCCTGACTTCCGTGAAAAACACGGTGAAAACAGCCTCCATGGCTGCCGTCGTGTCAATAATTCTGATAAATGCCGGTTGCGAGAGGGTGATTGACTATAAGGGTCCTGAAACCGAGCCAAAGGCAGTCATTTACGCCCTCCTTGAACCGGACAGGTTCATTTCGGTGACTGTATCGGAAAGTCATTCTGTGTTCCAGACGCCATGGCAGCCAAGGCAGATCAAGGATGCCACAGTGCGGGTGTTCCGCGACGGAGAACTCCTGGAGACTCTTCCATACACAGGCACTGAACCGGCTGATGAGAACGTTCCTGTCAGTCCCTACTCGCCTTACTCCTCTGCGACAAATAAACCGGAATACGGTCATACCTACCGTATTGAAGTAATGATTCCGGGATACCGTGCGGCTTACGGAGAGACAAGTCTGCCTGACCCGGTGGATGTGGAGGTGGCTGACACCATCTACAGTGATATCGGTTACGGCAATAAGCAGCTGACCGTGAAACTGCGCTTCCGCGATCCGGCTGACGAAAAAAACTACTACAGGTTTACGGCGCCGGCAACAACGGGGCACTACTATGGTGACCTGAGCCAGCCGTATGATCCCGGACAGAAGGTTTATATCCGGAACATTGAACTCAACTACGGCGCCAAGAGCGATCCGATCATTTCACCAATGCAGGAGGATGACATCTTTGAGATCTACCCTCAGAATACGTATTATGTCTTCACTGATGAGCTGATACCTGGAAAGGAATATACTCTCAACCTCAAGTACACCGGAATGTATTTTAATACTGAGCATTACGAGTTCCTCCGTGCATTCTTCAGGCTAAACTCCATAACCAGAGATCTGTACCTGTACCTGCAGTCATATTCGGTTCATGGCCAGACACAGGACAATCCGCTTGCCGAACCGGTGCCTGTTTATACCAATGTGACCAACGGAATCGGGATTGTGGGAGCCATGTCATTCGCACAGGATTCCCTGAAGATAGGAGAGTACCCGGTTGATGGGGTGCAGTATGAGATGCAGCTTTATTGACCCTAGGGGATAAGACTTTTCAGGCATCCTCCGGGACCGGCCCCCAAAAAAATCTTACTTTTTCTTGCATGGATTAAAAACATTGTTTAACTTTGTAGCGCAAAGTACTACAAAATACAATGAACAATCAGTCAGACCAGCATCTTGAAGATATCCAGGCCATCAGGAGGCTGATGGAGTCTTCCTCCAGGTTCCTGTCGCTCAGCGGCATGTCCGGCATCATCGCAGGAGTTCTTGGCATTGCCGGAGCGTTGGGGGCACAGCTAATCATCACCAGGATTTCTGCACCTGTTGACTGGTATGCACGGCCGTTTGCAGAGGGTCCGGATGGAATCCGTGAGTTCCTCCCCTTGTTTGTAATGATGGCAGTGGTTCTGATACTGGCATTTTCCGGTGCAGCATTCCTTTCAACCCGGAAAGCCCGGAAAAGCGGCATCAAAGCATGGACGCCAGTCACCAGGAGGATGCTGGTGAGCCTTCTCATACCACTCGGTACTGGCGGGTTGTTCATTCTTCTGACAGCCGCAACCGTTCCTGCCGGTGTTATCGTAGCGTCCACCCTGATCTTCTATGGACTTGCCGTTATCAGCGCCGGGAAATTCACATTCGGCGAGATACACTGGCTGGGAGTGCTTGAGGTGGCTGCGGGTCTTTTCTGCCTTGCACTGCCGCAATACTGCGTTTTGATCTGGATTATTGGATTT
>DAIDJT010000160.1 GCA_027451265.1 Bacteroidales bacterium
CCACCTTCGTTCGCTGGCTCGCTCAAGTTCTCTTGGGTATGGGTCTCATCGTGATCAGCGCCAATGTCGCCTGGATCTTCGCGTTCAAGTGGTGGCAACTCAACCTGTCCTGCGCTGTGACGGCCCTGGTCGGCGCGGTCCTGATCGTGCGGGCCGAAGCCCGTGAGCGGCCGCAGCGACGCATCCGCAAGGCACAGCGCACTCAAGGCCGGTGTTGGTCTCTGTAAATTTGCGTTCACTTTTGCCTAAATAATCAGCAATTGTGCTACGGTCACGGGTAATCATTGATTTATTCATCTCAATCAGCTCGGCCTCGGAGCGCGGAGCAGCCTTGCTCCTGCTGTCTGGCTTGTTCTGGCAACCGGCGGCTATGACTGCAATCAGGGCTATATATGGAACCAGCCTCATTTCATTATCTCCTTTGCCGCTTCCTCCAGTTCCCTGCGAAATGAGGGAAGTGTATTCTCAAAGTGGTTGACAACCTCGTGGATGGAGCCTTTCATCTCCCCTCCGGCAGCATTGCGGTGACCGCCTCCGTTAAAGCATTTGCGTGAGAGCTCGTTCGCATTGAAGCTTCCCTTTGAGCGAAGCGACATCTTCACGAAACCGGTTCGCTCAATAAAAAGTACGGAAAGCACAATTCCATTCATTGTCAGGAGAACATTGGCAAATCCTTCAGTGTCACCCTTCACATGGTGAAACCTGTCGAGGTCTTCCTTGGTAAGCCAGATATAGGCGGTATGCAGATCGGGATGCACAACCATGCGGCTGTGGAGAGCGAATCCCTTGAGCCTGATCCTGTCAGGTGAAAAATTGCTGAATATATGGTTATAGACCCTTTCCTTGTCAACTCCCATGTCCAGCAGGTGCCCCACGGTGCGCATCGTGTCACCTGTATAGTACCCGTGCTCGAAATTGCCAGTGTCAGTAATTATTCCCACATAAACTGCAGTAATGAATTCACTGTCATTGTACTCACTGCCTTCCATGCCGTTCACGAGGAAGTATACCAGTTCGGAGGTGGAACTCCTGCTAATATCGGAGACAATCAGATCAGCTGGTGCAGAAGGATCAGGATGATGGTCTATCATCACCTTTTTTGCCCCTGAGGTGACCACCAGTTGCTCTGCCTTACCCATCCTGGATGTGGCATTGAAATCAACCATAATGATCAGATCAGCATTCCTGATCAGATCAGTTCCCTCGGCGGGATTATGATGGAAATCAACCACCATGTCAACATCCTTCATCCACAGCAGAAACTTCTGCAATGCATTGGGCGAGATCATCCGGGCATCCTTGCCTCTTGACATGATCCACCTTCTCAGAGCCAGCATGGCACCGATGGCATCGCCGTCAGGATTGATGTGGCATATGAGCAGAATATGACCGGCATCATCGATCAGCTTCTTTAATTCTTTTGTATATTTACCAAACTCCGGCACAGTATAAGCCTTTTAAGGCGACAAAGGTAAAAAAAAACAACAAGGTTTTTAAAAACAGGCCAGATAACCCGATTTACACATAGTTATGAGCAACGACATTACTTTTTCAATCATCAAACCAGATGCCCTTGGAAACGGTCATGCAGGGAGCATTCTTGCACGTTTTAATCAGGCGGGATTCCGGATAGCAGGCCTGAAGATGGTTCACATGACCCGTTCCCAGGCAGAGGGTTTCTATGAAGTGCACCGCGAAAGACCCTTTTACCCGGGACTGGTTGAGTTTATGTCATCAGGACCGGCTATCGTGATGGTGCTCAGGCACGCTGATGCCGTTGAGGAATTCCGCCGCCTGATCGGGACCACTGATCCCGCCAAAGCCGCACCCGGAACAATACGCGCAGAATTCGGAACAGATGTAAGGATGAACGCTGTTCACGGCTCCGACTCACCGGAGAATGCAATGAGGGAGGCTTCTTTCTTCTTTTCAGCCATCGAGTTGTTCTGACAAAACAAAAATCCAAATTGCTTGTTCAGCAAAAAAATTGAAATGACAAATACCGTTTCACCCGACTTTTCGGACAAAAAGACCCTCGAAAAGTATTCATCAGCCTATACCCTCTCCGATATGGAGATTTTTATTTTCCCGGAGTTGTTTTACCCCCTTGTGCTTGCCAATATCATGTCACCGGTTATATGGAACTGGCGTGATGATCCATGGTTCAGGGAAATCCACCGCAAGAACTTTATCAGCAGGGCTAACCGGATCAAACAGTATATCATTGACAACTACATCTTTAATCTTGACCTTGAGACATGGGGTCTGACAACAAAGGAGACCGAACTTTCACGGTTCAGCGATTTCTTTGACACGGAAATGCTCAAGCAGTCAAATGCACTCTTTGGGTACGAAGGGGACAAGTATTATTTCAGCATTGACATCAGGCGCCATTTCGGGCTTGATAAGTACGAGTCATCAGCCATCCCTTACTGGAAGACAGAGACCGTGGAAGCCATGACTGCCTTCAGGCACCGGGAGTTCTACACAACCGGTGCAGGCGAATGTGTGAGTCTTGCGGCACTCTATGCTGCCGCTATGTTCATTGTGGGGGGGATTCCCCTTGAAAAGATCTTCATGATGGCCACCCCCCTTCATTCACAGAACTTCATCGATGAGAAGGATGGCCTGCTGACAAACAACAGGAGGATCATGACGAAGAACATGTGGTTCAACGGCACATCCCTCTCAGGTAAGGCCAGAAGAGCCCTGGAGAATGAAAAGGTGACAATCGTCTCTCACATTACCGGCCACATCCATACCGTATATGACAGGGCAACAATAGACAGGGATGCCTACATCAATTTCGCCGGGAAACTAAGGAACTTCGTCAGGTCTGACCTGACCCCCGCAATATTCATTAACTTCTTGAGATTCAAGTCGGAGTACAAGTGCCTCTTCCAGTACCATTACCTCCGGACCGGGACAAGCCACTACATAACTCTCGAGAAGCTGTTTGAATATGAACACTCCCTGAAAACCAGCATGAACGAGGAGACACGTGACAAGCTCCTTGACGAGGTCGACAGTGAAGAGTTCCTTTTTGACCCGATACCCGGCAAGATTATGCTGAATGAGGTTGAGGAGTTTCTTAAAAAACACAAAGGTTCTGATTTGCAGACTATTGAGGCAGAGTTCACCAGAAACTTCCGGACTGAACACGCTGACTGCGTAAAGAGGATGTTTGCTGACATAAAGGAGTTCATTATCACAGAACCGAAGCTGCCGTCGGCTGAAAGGAACTTTGTTCCGGAGATGCATCCGCGGATATCCGTGACTGACAGCCGTGAGGAAATTATCAGGCACATACGTGACCTTGCCTGTGTATCGGAGATGGCACTTCTCTCGCTGTACGCCTACAGGGATGCTTCGTCTACCGACTGGAGACCCTTTATAAAGGCGGCCATAGAGAGGAACCCTGTATGTCTTGGCACTCTCGGGAACAGGAGTGCAGAAGAGATATACCGCATAATCAATGACCTGACAAACATATCGATATATGACTCAGCCAGGCTGGCACAGCCTGATGAGGTATGGAATTTCAGGAGGGGTGACGGCGCGGAGAAGGCTTTTCTCATGGCTGACGCCATAGTTCACAATGACCCGGCTGCGGAGGTAAGTGTTGTGCTGGCCGATGAACTCGTCACCCTGAAATACGGGGGGAAGGAATACCCCTTCACCTCTTCAAAGGGCCTCATCAGCAAGATAAGGATCAGGAAGAACGATTACTCTGTGGTTTAACCAGGGCGTTTGTCCGGTATCAGTGCAGCATAATCTCCCTTACAACTTCCTCTCCCGCCCTGCTGTTTATCTGGCTCTTAAGGGCATCACGGAGCATCATCAGCTCGTTCCTCACCACTGAAGAGGTCAGGTATATGTGAAGAACACCGTCCCTGACATAAGTCCTTTTTGTACGGGCGGTGATGACCCTCCCGGCCACACTCTCCCAGATGTTCAGCACGGCGGCTTCCTTCAGCCCCTTTTCAAGCCTGTACTCCCGTATCAGGTCTCCAAGGGCTTCACCCAGGGTGATTGTTTTGTTCCTGCGCATGTCTTACCTGGCTCCGTTGGTGATTTCTTCCTCTATCCCCTGCTTCCCGATGCGGTAAAGACGGAAATCGACTCCCGTGTTGTCAAGGATGCGGTGAATCCGGTCCTGCTGTGTGTCGGTGATGAACACCTGTCCAAATTCACCTGAACCGGCAAGTCTGATGATCTCCTCCACCCGGTTCTGGTCGAACTTGTCAAAAATATCGTCGAGGAGCAGGGCAGGTGCAAAACCTATCATTTTGCTGATCAGGCCGAACTTGGCCAGTTTGAGTGCGACAATAAATGATTTTTGCTGACCCTGGCTGGCATTTGTCCTGGCAGAGTGGCCATCAATCTCAAAGATGAGATCATCACGGTGAATACCCACGGTGGTATATTGCAAAGCGAAATCCCTATCGCGGGAGGCGGAAAGCTGCTCAAGATAATTTCCGTTGCCCAGGTGAGACCGGTATCTTATTGTCACTTTTTCGGCGCCGCCGGATATCCTGGCGTAATAGGATCGGAAGAGCGGCAGCAGGTTTTCGGTGAGGTTGCGCCGTGCCTGGTGAATAAGTTCGGCTTCCGGGGCCATCTGTTCGTCATAAATCTCAAGCAGGCCTGACTGACCGGCGCCGCTTCCCCGGAGGATCCGGTTCCGCTGCATCAGTGCCTTGTTGTAGCGCATGTGGGCCTCGAGATAGGCAGGATCATACTGGCTGATGATCATGTTGAGGAAGCGGCGCCGTTCCTCACTGCCACCGGTGATAAGCGTACTGTCTGCAGGTGAGAGCATCACCACAGGGTATTTTCCCACATGGTCTGACATCCTCTGGTACTCCCTGCCGTTGAGCCTGAAAACCTTCTGCCTGGTCTTTTGAAATGCGCAGAACAGCTCATCATTGTTCTCGTCCGTAACAAAGGTCCCCTTTATCATGAAGTATTCTTCTCCATGCCTTATGGCGAGGGTGTCCGAGCTGTTGAAGAAACTCTTGGTAAGCGACAGGTAGTGGATGGCATCAAGTATATTCGTCTTCCCAACACCATTGTTCCCGACAAAGCAGTTGAACCCGGGTGAGAATTCGAGTGAAACCTCTTCATAATTCTTGAAATTGGTCAGTTCCAGCCTTGCCAGGTGCATCATTGTTGTAAACTCTTGTCGGAGGCCCAAAGTTACGAAAAGAAAAAGGCGATCCAATCAGGTAATCAATAATGAGATTGTGGCACCGGAGGTTGTGCTTTTGTCAGTCCCGGTCACTTCTTCTCAAGAACCAAAACAACCTTGTTGAAATTTGCAGCTGCATTCACAACATTCCGGAAACCGCTGAATTCAGAGGGCTCAATAAATATCGACCGGTAATACTCATCAATGTCAACTGTGTATATGTCTCCGGTGTAAGACCATGTGGAGACAAATCCGAAGGCTTTTTCACCTCCTGCTGTACCGATGACGTTCATTTCCGAAGCCTCCGGATTAATAATCCTGTACCCTTCCGGGACCCTGAGTACAAGCCGTCTGTAGTACCAGCGGTTAAAGCTTGATTCAGCACTTCGCACCTTGTTCTCCTGGTCATATAATTCAACCTGGGGTCCGATAATCTCCCCGAAATTAAACAGAATCTTTTCTCCTGCCGTTTCAAGTAGTGATGCCGTTGTGAAATCACTGAAAATAATGAACCCGGCATTGCTGATGAAGTCAATGTCAGTTTTGTCAAGACAGGTCAGTCTTTTATAATCAGGATTTGTGGCCTTGGATTCCATTACTGATTTCAGCAACTCCTGTTTCTTTTCTTCATCTATACTCCTGTATATCTGAGATATATAACCACCACTCAATCCCCTTAAACCCCTTGTGGCAATAATTGCTGTGAGGTTGGTCCCCAGGTCAGGTGAGATTTCAATATACATATTGTCATAGTTGTCCCGATATGGCGCGGGTTCGATATACTTTATCTTTCCCACACCAGATTCAAAGTCGCCTATCTTTACGCCAGAGATGAAAAGTCCGTAATTTGCAGTCAGTTCGCCAGGGACACAGCCTACCCGGTACAGGTCATTTGCGGGGTCTATATAGACCTTATCATCAGCCAGGTAAATCAGGTACTTCTGAAGGTAATTCCATG
>DAIDJT010000161.1 GCA_027451265.1 Bacteroidales bacterium
GAACAGGTCCGTCAGTCAAAACAGGTGACAATGTGAGCTTTGACTATGAATGCTCTCTCCTGAACAGCAATCCCTGCTACAGCGGAACACAGACAATCAAGGTAGGCTATACCGATGCCGGAAGCGGTGTCACGGAAGGCCTCCAGATGATGCAGAAAGGCAGTGATTACCTGTTCATTGTGCCTCCATACCTGGCATTCGGCCTGACAGGCGACGGGGCTAAGATACCTGGAAGGGCTATACTGATCTACAGGATAAGGATAAAAGATATTAACTAGTTTGGAACGATATTTGAAGGAGTCAGTGGAAACTAACAGAACCATGGGAAAAAAATTCAATACTGCAGCGCTGGCAATACTTGCCGTGATAATTGTAGCCTGCAATCCTGCAAAGAAATACGAGGAGGAGGAGAGGAGCCTGATACAGGATTTTGTATCAACAAATAATATAACCGTCAGTCCTGATGCAGACGGCATTTACTATGTTGAAGTTACAGCCGGAACAGGTGAACTGATTCAGAAAGGTGATTCGGTGGGGGTAAGATACAGTGGCTCATTCCTGACAGGAAAACAGTTTGACAACAACCTGGAAGCAGACACCCCATTCAGGTTTGTGGTCGGGACACCTTACATTATAGAGGGCTGGTCACTGGCACTGGTCAAGATGAAGATGGGATCAAAAGCCAAAGTTATCATGCCATCCGCGGTGGCTTACGGTTCAGTGGGATTTGGTACGTATGACTATTATGGCAATTACTACACGATAATACCCGGGTATTCACCGCTCCTGTTTGAAATGGAAGTGGTGGAACTCACAAGAAAGACCAAGAAATAGAAAAAGTGCGCCGGCTGCCGGCGCACTTTTTATTTCAGCACAACCGCATCACCGGTCAATGTCACCTTCTTCAGGGTCACTACGTACCTTTCCCAGCTGCCGGTCATGAAGGCTTCGGCAAGTTTCAGCGCCTCATCGATGGCAGCTTCAGCATCAGCCACAGTCTTCTCATCCTGAACGGTCAGCGGACCTGACGAGGTAAGCAAAACTCTGTAGCCCCCTATCCGCCCTGACAGACCGTCCTGGCGTCTGCCAAATGCTTCATCAAGCCTTGCAAGTTCTTCTTTGACAGCTTTGTACTCATCTTTTACCGCAGCTGCGAACTCCGGGTCATTATTTACAAGCCGGTCACTCTTCGCAAGACTCTCCCGTACCTGCACAAGCGGCTTGAGGCGGGTGTTGAGTTTTTCAATTCTGGAGCCGAAAGCGACTGCCCTTTCATAATTCTTTTTCAGTGCCGCTGTGTCAGGCGGATCCATTCTCGGATCATGGTTCACCCTCACCTTTGAGTCAGCACTCATATTACCCGTTGCAAGACTGACTGTATAGTTTCCGGGTACGACAGTCCCGCCAAAGCCTCTGAAATATCTTCCTCTTTGATCCTGCTGCTGATCCTGTCCTGACGGGTATTCAAGCTGGGGCAGAGGATTACGGTCAAAACGCCAGGTGAACCTGTTGAATCCTTTCCTTGCGTTCAGCTCCATGGTTTTGACGACGTTTCCGGCAGCATCGAGGATTTTGGCTGATACATTGCCTGAATCTGCTGATGTATAGAAAGTGATCATTGCTCCCGGTTCCCTGTTCTCCCCGCGGTACATTGCATCACCGTAAAAATAGTATCCCGGGAGATTTTTTGCTGATGCAATGTATGCATCAGGTGCATCAAAGGCAGCAAGCCCCCTGGTGAGCAGTTGCTTTCCCTGAGAGGCCAGCGCCCTCAATGGCCTGATGTCATCAATGATCCAAACGGCACGGCCGAAGGTGCCTATCACAAGGTCATACTCGCGGGGCTGTATAGCCATGTCATAGGTTGATACGGTGGGGAATCCGCTCGTCCACCTGTTCCATGTATCGCCCTGGTCAAACGAGACATAAAGACCATATTCGGTACCGGCAAACATCAGCCTGGGTTCAACGGGATCCTGCATGTAGCAGAGTACGTAACCCCACACGTCAGTGTCATCAATGATCCTCTGCCAGTTCTTCCCGTAATCCCTGGTGCGGAAGAGATATGCAGCATTGTCTCCCCGGCGGTAGTCATTGACAACTGCAAAGGCCTCTCCCGGATCATGTGCTGAAGCGGTTACCTGCGGAACCCAGCTTCCGCGGGGCATGCCCTTGATGTTCTGCGATGTGTTTTTCCAGCTCTTTCCGCCGTCTTCGGTGACCTGGATCATGCCGTCATCGGTGCCCGCCCAGATGAGACCTTTCCTGATTGTGCTTGGAGAGATTGTTATTATGGTGCAGTGGGTCTCGGCGCCGGTTGCGTCAACGGTAATGCCGCCGCTCTGATCCTGCTTCTGCTTCTCCGGGTCATTGGTGGTAAGGTCAGGAGAGATCTTCGTCCATGAGTCACCTCGATCGCTGCTCTTATGCACAAACTGGCTTCCGAAGTATATTGTGTTGTTGTCGAAGGGATCCTGTGCCAGCGCGGCATTCCAGTTGAAACGGAGCCTCTCACCTGATTCGGCCGCAGGGCGGATGCCCTTGCTCCATCCGGTTGTAACATCCATCCTTCGCACTGACCCGCCCTGTGACTGGGCATAGCAGTAACGACTGTCACCCGGCACCGGCATAGCGTCAAAACCGTCTCCCCCGATGAGAAAATCATACATCTCATTGATCAGCGGGCCGTTGTACCAGGCATATGCAGGACCCCGCCATGAACCGTTGTCCTGCAACCCGCCATATATATTGTAGGGTACTTCGTTGTCAACATTGACGTGATAAAACTGACCCACCGGCAGGTTCTCTATATGCCGCCAGGTGACGCCTCTGTCATAGGTTATTCCCATCCCTCCGTCATTGCCGTCAAGCATGCGGTCAGGATTGACCGGATCAATGTACCAGGCATGATGATCAAGATGGACTGATTCCGCGGTACGTCCGTCAAATGTCAGTGCACCGTCATCGCTCACATTGACACCTGAGAAAAGTGTGTAGACCCTGTTCTCATTCTGCGGGTCAACGTATAATTCGGCATAATAAAAAGGCCTGTTCCCGATGTTCTTTTCACCGCGCCTTTCCCAGTTCACACCACCGTCGGTGGAGCGGTATATTGCTGATGGCTTCGATTCAACGTAGGCATAAACATAATCAGGGTTTGAACGTGCTATTGCCAGTCCTATCCGTCCGCACTCTGCCGGCAATCCGCCACTGACTCTCTCAAAGGTGTCACCGCCGTTGCGGGTAAGCCACAGGCCCGACCCCTCTGATGAAGAGCGGAAGAACCATGGCCAGCGCTGGTGATCCCACATTGCCACAAAAATCTTTCCGGGGTTCGATGGATCCATTACCATGTCAGCCACGCCGGAGGTCTCATTTGTGAAGAGCAGCCTGTTCCATGTTTTTCCACCGTCGGTGGAACGGTAGAATCCTCTCTCCGTGTGCGGCGCCCAGGGATTGCCAATGGCGCCCGCATAGATTATATCAGGATTGACCGGGTCAACTATGATGCGGTGGATATACCGGGTAAGCTCAAGACCCATGCACTTCCACGTCAGGCCGCCGTCAAGGCTTTTGTATATGCCGTATCCCCCTGTTACACTGTTGCGCGGATTACCCTCACCGGTGCCTGCCCAGACAATGTCCGGACGCTTCGGGTCAATGGCCAGCGATCCTATTGAGGCTACAGCCTCGCCATCAAAAACCGGAGTAAAGGTGGTACCGGCATTGACGGTCTTCCAGAGACCGCCGGAAGCAGTGCCCACATAAAAAATATTCTCATTGCGGGGATCAACGGCAAAGGCGGTCACCCTGCCGCTCATGCCGCCCGGACCAATGTTCCTGGGCCTGATGCCGCTGAAGAGCGACATGTCAGTCTTCTGTCCCGCTACAAGCGCTGCAATCATTATCATCACAGCCGATAAAATGGTTCGCCTGATCATCATTGTCTCTGATTTACGGACACAATTTAGATAATAAATTGAATTGTTTCAGGCAGGCCGGATGTGTTATACAATACCAATGGAGTTGCGAGTTGCGAGTTGGGAGTTGGGAATCAGGAGTTGGGATTTGCAAACCGGCAACTCTGACTTTATCGGGAGAGGTTCGTGAGAAGATTGACTATCTTCCTATGCCAGAATCAGGAAAACAGCTGGCCTTTTGTCAAGCACCGGAACCTGTCTTTTCCAATCCGCTACGCTCATTGTGCGGATGAACTCGGAAGGGAGGGAGATATCAGCCGCAATGCATAACCGTGTGGATGGTTGACAGACTGAAATGATATCCTCAATCATCTTACTGTTCCTGAACGGTGTCTCCATGAAGATCTGAGTGGTTCCTCCGGCAGAGATCCGTTCAAGCTCCCTGATGGCCTTGCGGCGGCCCTGGTTTTCAACCGGCAGGTAACCATGAAAGGAGAATGACTGGCCATTTAACCCCGATGCCACCAATGCAAGCATCACCGATGAGGGTCCCGTCAGAGGCACAACCCTGATGCCCCGGCGGTGTGCTTCAGCGGCAACAATGTTACCCGGATCAGCCAGGCCCGGCATGCCGGCCTCACTCATCACTCCCGCATCAGAACCCCCGGATACCCTCGAAAAGAACTCTTCCAGACCCGACGGGTCAGAGTGCTTGCCAACCGGGAAAAACAGGGTGTCATCAATAGGAAATGTACTGTCAAGATTCCTCAGCCACCGTCGGGCCGTCCGGATATCCTCAACGGCAAACAACCTGATTGACAGAGTAATATCACGAGTTCCCCGCGGTATTGAGAGATCCGGCTCGGCGTCTCCCAGGGTGACCGGTATCATGTAAACTGTTCCGCTCATTTTACAAACAGAATGTACCGTAAACTTACATAAAATCACCCTCTTTTCACATATCCTCAGAATTCATGGCAGCATAAGGCAGTGAAGGAGCTTCGTTATTCTCACAGTTCACCCCTCAAAGTGATATATGTTATTGTACTTCTCTCAATTTCAGGTTATGTTTGCAGTGAGAAAATCGAGACCGTGAAAATCACCTTCCTTGGTACCGGCACCTCCCAGGGCGTTCCTGTAATAGCTTGTGAATGTGGCGTCTGCACCTCATCCGATCCTAATGACAAAAGGCTTAGAGCATCACTCCTTGTTGATACTGCACTGAATACGTTCGTCATTGATGCGGGGCCCGACTTCAGGCAGCAGATGCTTAACGCCCGGGTGAAAAAGCTTGATGCCATTCTGCTTACACACGAACACAAAGATCATATTGCCGGAATGGATGACCTGAGAGCCTTCAACTACCGGAGCCAGGCTGCCATTGATATCTATGCCGAGGAGAGAGTCCAGGCAGCCGTCAGAAAAGAGTATGCCTATGTCTTTTCGGAAAATCATTACCCGGGTGTCCCCAAAATGGAACTTCACAATATCGACAGCTACAACCTTACAATCAAGGGTGATACATTCATTCCGCTTAGGGTATTCCACTACAGGCTGCCAATTTACGGTTTCAGGATAGGAAACATGGCATATATTACCGATGCCAATTATATCCCGGAGGAGACAAAGGAGAAACTGATTGGCGTTAAGTATCTGGTTATAAATGCTCTCAGGAAGGAGAAACATATTTCTCACTTCAGCCTGGGTGAAGCCCTCGAACTGGTGCAGGAAGTGTCACCACGGAAGGCATACATCACCCATATAGGCCACCAGATGGGAAAACACGCAGATGTGAACCGTGAACTGCCGGTCAACGTTACGCTGGCGTGGGACGGGCTTGAAGTTTATTGTGAGGATTAAAACCGGACCTGCTCCTGGCCATGGTGTCCGGACCGCTGCGGAGTCACAGGAATCATCACTTAAGTGCGAAACCTATTTTTTCTTGTACCTGTAAAGCTTCTTCTGATATTGCTTTGAAAAGAAGTACTTGTTTCTCCCCAGTTGCGAAGTATCGATGTATGAACTCTTCCGGACAGACCTGTATGCATTCTTTTTCGATGCTGCACAGCCGGGCATCAGCATTAACGCTGACAGTATCAGGATTACGAGAGTGATGGCTTTGCAGTTAACCTTTTTCATCAGATTCGGCTGAACTAATTTCTAAATGCAGGTATAAATCTGTAACGTGCCAACAGGTGTAAATATTATC
>DAIDJT010000162.1 GCA_027451265.1 Bacteroidales bacterium
CCAGCTCCTGACGCATCAGACGTTAAGGAAGAAACTGCAGAATAGTACTGAAAGACCTTTCCGGGTCTTTTATCCCCTGCCGCCGGATAATGAAAACGTTAGGCAGAATCACAAAAACATACGGCTTCGAAGGAGCCGTGGTGGTGAGAAGTGAGAGCGGCATCACGGGGGAACCGCAACAGGGAGAACCGGTATTCGTCGTAACGGACGGAATACCGGTTCCCTTTTTTACACGTGAGGCATACCGCACCGCACCCGATACACTTATTATTTCCTTTGATGATTACCTCACACCTGAATCTGTGGCACATCTTCGCGGATGCGATATGCTGACTGAAAGAGGAGAGGAGGCCGGTGATGACCTTGCAACGCTGAAGGGATTCACCCTGACCGATACCGGTACAGGGCTCACAGGCATGATAACAGAGATCATCCGGAACCCCGGCCAGCTCATGGCCGTGGCCCTCATCAATGACGAAGAGGTGTACATCCCCCTTCACCCTGACCTGATTGTCTCAATTGACCGCAGACACAAAGCAATAAGACTTACTCTGCCGGAAGGGCTTGTAAACCTCAACAACTGACATAGAGGGATCATTTTTCGTTCATGGTGCAGCAAAGCCCGATCTGCCCCGTCTTTATCTTACTAAACCAATAACGCAAAAACGGAGCAGCCATGAAAAAGATCCTGATCTTCTCATTCTTATTGATTTTCGCCGCCCAGGCTTCACACGCACAGACTGCATATACCGAAAAAAGGCAGGTGTCAGGCTTCAGCGAAGTCTCTTTCGCCGTTTCCGGCGAAGCTCTGATCACCCTGGGAAAGGATTACAGGGTTGAACTTGAAGGCGACAGGGATTATATCAAAGAGATAGTTACCGAAGTGGTTGGCGATGAGCTGAGGATCAAAAGGGATAAATGGTTTGATTCCGGGAACAAAAAGGTAATTGTGCGGATAACCATGCCTGCCCTTGATGGCATAAGCGTATCGGGTTCAGGGAGCGTAAAGGTCAATGACCCGCTCCTGGGGGATGAACTCGATGTGGCTATCAGCGGGAGCGGCAAGGCATTCCTCCGTGACGTGGCCCTCGGGAAAGTCGGGTGCGCCATATCCGGATCAGGCAGTCTGAACATCGCAGGAAATGGCACCATTAAGAAGCTTGAACTATCAATTTCAGGTTCCGGTGACTACCAGGGGGAAACCACCGGGATTGGTGTCCTGGATGCAAGGATTTCCGGCAGTGGCAGTTGCGACTGCCATGTGACTGAGATGCTGAGGGCTTCTATCTCGGGCAGCGGCGATATTCTCTATTCGGGCAACCCGAAGATTGATGCTGCTGTCTCAGGTTCAGGCAAGGTGCGGATGAAGTAATCATTCGCGGATAATCTTCACAACACCGTTTCCGGATACTTTGATGACCGAAGAGGGTCTGGCCCTGCTTCGGTCATCCTGTCTCCAGAGGCATACATAATCAACTGCTGCCTTCATCTCTTCACTTATCTCATCGAATATGGCAGGTGCACTGCTGCCGCTGATATTGGCCGATGTTGAAACCAGGGGCTTGCGCAGGGCATCAATAAGTGCATCACAGAACGGCTCTGAACATACCCTCACAGCCACTGAGCCGTCAGCCGAGGCCACCCCCTCCGCCAGGCTCCTTCCCCTGTCATAAACTACTGTCAGCGGCTTCTCAGAGAGCTCAGCCAGTTCCAGCGCCACCTCCGGCGGATAATAAACATACCTCTCCAGCATTGCCGGCGAGTTGACAAGAATAATAAGGCTCTTGTTCTCAGCCCTCTGCTTTATTTCATATATGCGCCGTACAGCCTGGCTATTGGTGGCATCACAACCCAGACCCCACACGGTGTCCGTAGGGTAAAGGATAACACCCCCGGCCCTCAGCACTTTAAGCGCTGCTGCCAGGTCGTCTCCGAATTCGCTCTTCATTCCTTTCTGCTGACGGGTCATAGACTGTTTTTTATAAAGTTAAAAAACAATAATAGCTCTTATTTGGTTTCTCCACCTGAATTCATAAGGTTAAATTTGAGAATGATCAAAAAGAACCTTTATGATGCGTAAAATGATTATCACCGCCATCCTTGCCTCGTCAGCCCTCCTGATGAGCGCACAGGTCAAAAACGGTTACCAGCTTCCGCCTGAAGTCATAGTATCACTCATAGACGCCCCTCAGACACCATCGGTGCTTCTCAGCCCCGATAACCTGACAATGCTGATGATGTACCGCCCGGGTCTGCCAACAGTTGCCGACCTGTCACAACCTGAACTGCGGCTGGCAGGGATCAGGTTTGATCCTTCGACCAACGGTCCGAGCCGGGGACAGGGTGTAAACAGGATCACTGCAATGAAGACTGACGGCACTGACCTGGGTGAGCTCAGAGGCCTTCCGGCCGAAGTAAAAATCGGAAGCGTGACATGGTCACCTGACAGCAGAAGGTTTGCCTTCACCAATACCACAGGCAGCACCATTGAACTGTGGGTGGCCGATGCCGCTTCAATGACGGCTAAAAAAATAGATGAAGGACTTAACGGGATACTGCGCAGAAACATTACATGGCTGCCTGACGGTTCACTCGTTTACCTCCGCACACTGCGCAACAGGGACAGGGCTCCGGCAGCCACAACGGTGCCTGCAGGCCCTTCGGTACAGGAAAGCGAGGGGGTCAGGGGCGAGTCGCCAACATTCCAGGATCTGCTCCAGACTCCTGACGATGAAAGAATATTTGAGTATTATGCCACTTCGGAACTTGTAAGGTGGGATGGAATCACTGCGGCTTCTTTCGGTAGCAGCGGAATGATCACTGATGTTTCCCCCTCACCCGACGGTAAATGGTTCCTGGTTTCAGTGACAGGCAAACCGTTCTCGTACCTTGTGCCTTATTATTACTTTCCATCCCGGACCGAGCTATGGGACCTCAAAGGAAACATTGTCAGGCTGATGCTTGAGAGTCCTCTCCGGGAGAATCTGCCAAGGGGCTATGACGTTGTGATACCCGGCCGCAGGGGCTTCAGCTGGCGGAGTGACCGGCCGGCATCACTGATGTGGGTGGAGGCTCTTGACGGCGGCGATTACCACGCGAAGGAGATGAAGTATCATGACCAGGTTTTCATGCTTGAGTCACCTTTTGCCGCTGACCCTGTACCATTCATAGCCACGGAAAAACGGTTCCAGGGAATTACCTGGGGTAATGACAACATGGCTATGCTGATGGAAGGATTGTCAAAATCACGTGTCAGGGTCACATCCTCCTTCAGCCCGGCCAATCCGCAGGCTACAATTAAGAAGCTGTGGGAACTCAACTCTGACGACAGGTACAACAACCCGGGCTTCCCGGTAACGGTACCCAATACATGGGGCAGGTCGGTACTGCTGACCACAGACAAGGGCAGAAACCTGTATCTCTCAGGGTCCGGGGCTTCCCCCGAAGGCGACAGGCCGTTCATGGACAGGTATGATCTCAAGACAGGCAAAACAACGAGGTTGTGGCGCTCCGAGGCACCGTATTACGAGACTGTAAGCGAGTTCATTGACCCTGCCCGCGGTCTGCTTCTCACCGTACGGCAGTCGGTGACAGAGGTTCCAAACTATTTCATCCGTGATCTGCGCAAGGGTACGCTGAAGCAGGTAACTGCCTTTGAGAATCCGTACCCGCAGATGGCCGGAGTGCACAAGGAACTGGTAACCTACAAGCGCAATGATGGCGTGGACCTCTCATTCACACTCTACCTTCCTGCAGGCTATGACAGGACGAAGGACGGACCGCTACCGACGATACTCTGGGCCTATCCGCGCGAGTTCAATGATCCGTCCATGGCAGGACAGGTGAGCGGCTCGCCATATACTTTCACCCGGATAAGCCCCTCGTCGGTGCTTGTTTACGTGACCCAGGGTTACGCCGTGCTCAATGACGCAAGCTTTCCGATTGTGGGTATCGGCGGCAAGGAGCCCAATGACACATTCATCGAACAGCTTGTTGCTGACGCCGCGGCAGCTATTGACAAGGCTGTCGGGATGGGTGTCACCGACCCGGAACGTGTGGCTGTAAGCGGCCACTCATACGGTGCCTTCATGACAGCGCACCTGCTCTCTCACTCCAGGCTGTTTGCAGCAGGTATTGCACGGAGCGGCGCCTATAACCGTTCACTGACTCCGTTCGGGTTTCAGAATGAGCGCCGCAGCTTCTGGGATGATCCGGAACTGTACCTGATGATGTCTCCCTTCACCCATGCAACAAAGGTTAAGGATCCTCTGTTGCTGATACATGGCATGGCCGATGACAACCAGGGAACATTCCCCATACAGAGCGAGAGATATTATGCAGCACTCAAGGGAGCCGGCGCTGTGACGAGGCTGGTCCTGCTGCCACAGGAGGCACACGGATACACGGCCAGGGAGTCGCTCCTCCACATGCACTGGGAGTACCTGAGATGGCTTGACAAGTACGTGAAAAACAAAAAATGATAACTGCCGGCTTTGTTTAGGTAGTGTTAAAAATCTGATTAGTTTTGTAACTCAAATCTTAAAAAAACCAGCTTATGATTGAAGGTCTTTTCTGGATAGCGCCCATATCAGCGGTGCTTGCCTTGCTTTTTGCATGGATATTCTACAGGGGTATGGTAAAGGCTCCTGCCGGCAACGACAGGATGCAGGAGATTGCCGGATACGTCAGTGAAGGCGCCATGGCTTATCTTAAGCGCCAGTACAGCGTTGTATTCAAGGTGTTTATGATACTGGTGGTACTGCTTCTGATACTGGCTTACATGGGGGTTCAGAACCCGTTTGTGCCTATTGCGTTCCTCACCGGGGGGTTCTTCTCAGGACTCTGCGGCTACCTTGGGATGAAGACTGCAACCATGGCATCCTCAAGGACTGCCCAGGGTGCATCAGTCTCCCTGAACAGGGGTCTGAAGATCGCTTTCCGCAGCGGTGCCGTGATGGGGCTTGTTGTTGTCGGCTTCGGCCTGCTCGACATTGTGCTCTGGTTTCTGATCCTGAACTACCTGGTATTTACTCCGGAGAACATGGTTGAAGGTTGGAAATGGCTCGGCCTTACATTCGTCCAGCCTGGGACTGACCAGCACACAAAGATGATCGAAATGACCGCAACCATGCTTACATTCGGTATGGGTGCCTCTACACAGGCTCTCTTTGCACGCGTGGGCGGCGGTATCTTCACCAAGGCTGCCGATGTAGGCGCTGACCTTGTTGGGAAGGTGGAAGCCGGTATTCCCGAGGATGACCCGCGCAACCCTGCAACCATCGCTGACAACGTTGGCGATAACGTGGGTGACGTGGCAGGCATGGGAGCCGATCTTTATGAATCATATGCAGGATCCATATTATCCACTGCAGCCCTGGGAGCAGCGCTGCCGTTATTAAGTGCCAATGATCAGATCAAGGCAATAATCTCGCCGATGATAGTAGCCGCTGTGGGGATACTGCTCTCCATCGCCGGCGTATACATGGTCCGTACCAAGGAGCAGGCCACCCAGAAAAACCTGCTTAACGCACTGTTGCTTGGAACTGGGGGCAGTTCCGCCCTTATACTGGTGGCGGTAGCCTTTCTGGCATTCCTCGGCTGGATTTCATGGGGTGTATTCGGTGCTGTGGTGGCAGGACTTGCTGCCGGTGTGATAATCGGTCAGTCTACTGAATATTTTACTTCAGACGAATATAAACCGACAAAGGGAATTGCAAAACAGACGCAGCAGGGACCGGCTACTACTATTATTGAAGGAATGGCTGTAGGTATGATGTCATCATGGGTGCCGGTTCTTGTTATTGCTGCTGCCATTATTGCTGCATACGGCTTTGCCGGCGGTTTCACAAGCTTCTCTCACGGGGTTTACGGTATTGGCTTTGCAGCAGTAGGGATGCTCTCAACGCTTGGCATTACGCTGGCAACTGATGCATTCGGCCCCATTGCAGACAACGCCGGCGGAAACGCAGAAATGTCTCATCTTCCCAAGGAGGTGCGTGAACGTACTGACGCCCTCGATGCACTTGGTAACACCACAGCTGCAACAGGGAAGGGATT
>DAIDJT010000163.1 GCA_027451265.1 Bacteroidales bacterium
GGTTTTCGCCGGATGCCCGGCATTCATAAACGGAACTTCTGAAAACCTGTTCAACAGTGGAATATGTCTTCCAAGCGGCACCCTGATGACAGACGGTGACCTGACACGGATCAGGGAGGTACTTAAGCGGGAGTTTCGTCTTTGACAAAGTGATAACACAGAAAGGCGAAGAAAAAGGGATAAAAGACAGCCTGATACAGGTTTAAGTTTGCAGGAATCTCCCTGTAGATTGCATGTAAATTTGCAATTGAAATGCAAAATAACATAAAATGATCATCAGCCTGCAGAGTTTTACAGGTCTTCCCCGGTTTTGATCCCGGGTTACACAGGCGGGTTACCTGAAGCTCATTGGCGGCAAGAATACCAGACACAAAACAGAAGAGAAACGGAATTGTATGAATATCAATATTGACATTGATTATTTTATCAGGACTTTCATTACAGGTCGTAAGGAGAGCCTCCTGAAACCAGACATCGGGAAGTACCAGGCAGAGCTGGAGAAACGCATCAATGGCAAAAAGGTGCTTGTGATCGGCGGAGCCGGAACAATTGGTTCGTCATATATTAAGGCTGTGCTGAAGTATGACGTCTCTTCACTTGTTGTGGTTGACATTAATGAAAACGGCCTTACTGAACTGGTGAGGGATCTCCGAAGTTCAAACGGCTGCAATATACCTGCCGATTTTGTAACCTATCCCATGAATTTTGGCGACAGGGTCTTTGAGAAAATGTTCCGCAGCCTGGCGCCGTTTGACATAGTGGCCAATTTTGCAGCACACAAGCACGTGCGAAGTGAAAAGGATGTTTTCTCGGTTGAGGCAATGATTGAAAACAATGTCCTGAAGGCGAGGGGGCTCCTGGAGCTCCTTCTGCAATATCCGCCTGAACATTTTTTCTGTGTTTCAACTGATAAGGCAGCCAATCCTGTCAATATAATGGGGGCCAGCAAGAAGCTGATGGAGGAGCTTATAATGGCTTATTCAGACCGCCTGCCAATCACTACTGCCCGTTTTGCAAATGTTGCATTCTCTAACGGCAGCCTTCCCCTCGGGTTCATCGAACGGCTCAATAAACGCCAGCCCTGGTCGTGCCCGAAAGGAATGCGCCGCTTTTTTGTTTCGCCGCAGGAGTCGGGTGAATTGTGCATGATTGCATCGGTTCTTGGCGCTCCGGGTGACATAATTTTTCCAAAGCTGGATCCGGGAAAGGATATGATCACCTTTGATGCAATGGCGCTGGATCTGCTGAAGTATCTCGGAATGACGGCGGATATATGTGCTTCGGAGGAAGAAGCCAGGAGAAAGGCTTCGATGCTGAGCAACAACCCGGAATCGTATCCGGTGTACTTCTTTGAATCTGACACCTCTGGCGAGAAGCCATATGAGGAGTTTTTTACCGAAAATGAAGCCATTGACAATGAGAGGTTTATTAACCTCGGAATCATTAAAAATACAGTAAGAAGAGACCCTGGCGAGGTGAATGAAATAATTGAAGGGCTGGGCAGGCTGTTTGCATCTGAAAATGTGACCAAGGCCGCGATAGTGGATAATTTAAAGTCCCTGCTGCCGAACTTTGAACATATTGAAAAGGGGAAGGGACTTGATTCAAAGATGTAGATGAAATCAGGGGTTCCCTTTTTTCTGATACTGCTGGTACTGGCCTTTCTTGACGTCAGAGGGTGCCGCAGGGCCGGGTCATGGCTTGTCAGGGATGACAGGGCGGCACATGCTGATGTCATGGTTTTGCTGATGGGCGATTTTTCAGACAGGGTGTTGCAGGCAGGTGACCTTTACGCAAAAGGGACAGCGACCAGGCTTTTAATTGTCAGGGAGAGCATGGGCCCCTACAGGAAGCTGCAGGAAAGAGGCGCCAATGTAATCAGGACCACCACCCAGGCGCACGATGCAGCCGTCGCCCTGGGCATACCTGCTGACAGTATCACGGTACTGCCAGGTGATGCCAGGAGCACTCTTGATGAGGCTCTGGCAGTAAAGGAATACCTGTCCGGCCGCCGTGAAACAGACACGGTACTTCTGGTTTCTTCTGCTCCTCATATGAGGAGGGCAACGATTATATTCAGGTCAGTCCTGAGATATCCTGACCGAAAGATTCAGGTCCTTGCCTCCCCAAGCAGGTACTCAGATTTTAATGCGAGGCACTGGTGGAAGGACAGGGAGGATATCCAGGATGTTCTTTCTGAGCTGATTAAGATAGGTGCATTCCAGACAATTGAGAGGAGAGGTCTTTAGGAACACAAATTAATCAGTCTTTTCAAAATGTACCGGAAAATCTTCAAGCGTCTGATAGATATTATTTTGTCTGCAGCAGCCATCCTGGTTCTGTCTCCGTTGCTGGTTCCCGTAATAATCATCCTCCTGCTGACAGGCGAGCATTACGTATTTTACGGTCAAAACAGGGTGGGATATAAGAACCGGCAATTCAGAATATGGAAGTTTGCAACGATGCTTAAAGCCAGCCCGAACCTCGGCACCGGGAGCCTGACTGTGAAGAATGACCCCAGGGTATTTCCTTTCGGACGGTTTTTACGCAAGACCAAAATCAATGAATTGCCGCAGATATTCAATATACTACTCGGGAATATGTCCGTAGTCGGGCCACGGCCACAGATGGAGGTCGATTTCCTGAAGTTTCCCGTTCATGTACAAAAAGTCATCTATGATGCGGTCCCGGGGATGACCGGTATTGGTTCAATTGTATTCCGCGATGAGGAGAAGTGGATTACCTCACATGAGGGGGACAAGCATGAGTATTACAGGAAGTACATTGCCCCTTACAAGGGTGAGCTGGAGCTGTGGTATCTTGAACATATTTCCATGTGGACAGATGCTGTGCTGATTTTCCTTACCGCGTGGGTGATTGTCTTCCCGGAATCAGGGCTTGTTTATAAAATTTTCAGGGATTTACCGGAAAGACCGGGATATTTAGATTAATTTTGAAACGGATCACTGTAGGTTTTTTTAAACCAGAAGATTCAAAGCGGAGGGGAAGACTGATTTGAAAAACTTGATTTAGAATTAGGCACTGACAGATAATACCTTCCACCGCAATGCCAGAGATACTGATCACCGGAGTTCCTGCTATAATAGTAGCGTTTTTCAGCGCTATGTTCATTACATGGTACTATATACCAAAAGTGATAAAAGTAGTCAGGGCACGGCATCTGGAGGACAAACCCGGCCAGCATAAGATTCACAAGTCAATGGTACCCACCCTGGGCGGTATTGGTATTTTTGCCGGGTTTCTGGTAGGGTATCTTATGGGGATTGACGGTTATATGCCGGGTCTTTCATACTTTACTGCAGCGGCCGTGTTTTTGTTTTTTGTTGGAATAAAGGATGATCTGATTCATCTTAATCCGACAAAAAAATTCGCAGGAGAGATTGTAGCCGCTGTTGTAGTTACAGTATTCACAGACCTGAGTTTTACAAGCTTCCACGGTTTCCTGGGGATAGAAGAAATTTCCCCGGTGACGTCCTTCATCGTTACCGTATTGACTATAAGCCTTATAATCAATGCCGTAAACCTGATAGACGGGATTGATGGCCTGGCAGCCTCGGTGGGAATAATTGCGTCGGTTGTCTTCGGTATTTTCTTCTATCTCTCCGATGACATGGGTTACACTGTGATGGCTGCTGCTTTGATCGGAGCTTTAATTGCCTTTCTGCGGTTCAATATGTCAGAAGGTGAAAACAAGATTTTCATGGGTGATACCGGTTCGCTGGTGATCGGATTTACCCTTGCCGTTTTTGCAATACGGTTCAATGAGCTTGATGCAAGGGGAGCTTCGTTCATAGATCTGAAATCGGCCCCGGCGGTTTCAATTGCAATACTTATAGTTCCCCTGTTTGACACCCTGAGGGTGATGGTGTTGCGCATTCATTACAAACAGAATCTTTTCACTGCCGACCACAGGCACATTCATCACATGATGCTGCGTGCAGGATTCAGCCATGCAAGGGCTACCCAATACATCTCACTGTTCAATATTCTGATGATAATCCTGGCATTCCTGCTCGACGGAATCGGCATTCTTTCGCTGGGATTGCTGCTGCTGGGCATCTGCCTGGTGACGGCTTATGCACTCACAAGATATGTGACTGTAAAGGAACGCAGGGCTGCAGTGGCAAACCCGGTTCCGGGCGCCTGAAAAAATCTCCCTTTTTCTGATTAAAAATGATATCCTCACTCTCAAGGGATGAGTTGTATTACCGGCATCAGCTCAGCCATGAGCAGATAGATGACATCCTCGGTGAAAAAGCAGCCGGTAATTTTCCGGAGGCAAAAGCACAGCATCTTGGGAAGCTGAACACCTTCCTGGCGATCTCGGATCTTTTTATCAGTGAGGGAATTCCGTTCACTCCGCAGAAGGGTCCGGTGCTCTCATTCAGGATTTACGGTGACCCGCTGGTCCGGACTTACAATGATCTGGATTTCCTGATTGATTCAGAAAGAATTCCTGAAGCATTCAGGCTGCTTTCGAAAGGCGGTTTCCGTGCTTCCTCCTATGAGTTCCCTGAAGAGGAGTGCCGGCGTGCCCTTTTGATGAGGCATGTAAATGAACTGTACCTCTGGAATCCGGATCTGGAAACGGGCATTGAACTTCACTGGGATCTCACCGGGGTGATGTTGCCTGGTCAGGCCGGGCAATCAGGCATTATTGAAGAGAACAGCACGGTTCTGGGGTTTGAAGGAAGGGATTACAGGGTTTTAAGCCAGGAGCTTGAATTGCTGTTCCTTGTTATTCACGGTTCCCTGCACGGATGGAACAGACTCAAGTGGCTGCTTGATGTCAGGGAACTGCTCAGGAAATATGATACTGACGAGGTACGGTTCAACAGGCTCGTAAGTCAGTTTGATGCTTACAGGCCGGTGGCCCTGTGCAATGAACTCCTGAAGATATATTTTCCGGGTACAAAGCTGTTGCCTTCGGCCTGCAGGGCCCCGGCCGGCATGGTCAGGTTTGCTCTGCGACAGATCGGCAAACCAGACAGACCTAAGGAAATGGCAGGATTCCTGGGGTTCTTTATAAACAGCTGGAGAGCTTTCCCGGGTACCGGGTACCGTTTTGACCTGCTGAAAAGAAACCTGTTTGCAACTGACCTTGCCAGTATGCCATGGATGCCATGTTCTGCTGTAGTGTTTTATATCGTGGGTCCGTTCCGGAAACTGGGCCGCGGGTTCCGAGGATGATAATGCCATGATCAGATACTCCCTTGACGGTGTGACAGTAAAACAGGTGTCGGAGGTTCCTGTGATTGCAGATCCACGTTATTCAGGCAACGGTGTGACAGTAAGCCCGACGGAGTTCCTGATGCATGTCCCGGAGGTGGGCTACTTCTATGCTGGTTACGGAAATCTGATTGAATACAGTCCGGTTGAAGGGGCTGATCCGGAATGGGTGCAGCTGTACCTAAACAACCAGGTTCTTGTGGCGTTACTGCATCAGCGGGGCATCATAAGCCTTCATGCCAGCAGTTTTGTGCATAACCGCATGGTAGTGATGATACTTGGAGAGACGGGAGCCGGGAAGAGCTCGCTTACATTATCTTTTGTGATGGGTGGCGCCGGGTTTTTGACGGATGATCTTACGGCCGTGACTTTCACGGGTGGCAGGCCGTCTGTGATGCCGCTGAACAGGAGGATGAAGATAAGGTCTGCCACTGCTGCAGAACTTGGAGTGGCCACGGAATGGATGACAGATGCCGAGATCGGAACAGGGAAGAAATACCTGGAGATAATACCTGCTGCTTCAATAGGGCATCCGGTTGATGTCATCCTTAAGGTGGAGATCGGGGATGTGGAAGAACCTGTCTTTGCAGAGCCGGAACCTGCGGGGAAGTTTTCGCTTCTCAGGAGCGAGGTCTGTTCCTGGGAGATCCTGGCAGGGATGCCGGAGATTGAAGCGGCATACCTTCAGCAGATCCTTGACATTGTTCACAACACAAAGATATTCAGGGTCACCAGGCCTTCCGGGATACGTATAGC
>DAIDJT010000164.1 GCA_027451265.1 Bacteroidales bacterium
TCCGTTTCTTAACCAGAGGACCACATTCCGTGCCTCATGGAACTTGTTTGTGATGGCTACCCCGGCAGATGATCCGAACCAGATCATTGAGCCTCCGAAACCTACCGAGTAGGCAAGCATACCCCAGTCATAGTGTCCCTGGTCAAGACAGAGCTTTGTAAGGGGGATATTGTCAAACACGGATGAAAGAGCGCCCAGTGCAAACGCAGTCACCCAGGAGGCGTCAGGCAGTTCTTCCACCGGCATCATTGATGCACACATGACAAGACATAAAAGGAATATCGTTCCCTTGAGGGAGGAGGGGACCTCCTTCCACGGAACCGGCCTCAGGAAAGCGCCGATGACAATTGCTATCCAGACACCCAGCGCTGGCATGTCATAGAGAATATTCGAGATTATTGCACCCGCCAGGATGAGGATGACACATACTATCTTAAGCCAGTCAATCCTCACATCCGTATTTGCGTCCTTCTGAATCCTCTGATGCCTGTCCTGCTGATGAGCCGCAAACCATGCGAAGAACAAAAGTGCGACAAAGGCAGCCACATAGGCGTGTAAAACGTTAAATGCAGAAACACCGTCAATCCACATCATTGTTGTGGTGGTATCTCCCACGACGCTTCCGCTCCCTCCAGCATTGCTTGCTGCAACAATTGCGGCAATATACCCGATGTGTACCTTGTTCTTGAAAACGACCAGGGCTATTGTTCCTCCTATGAGAGCAGCGGCAATGTTATCAAGGAACGAGGAGAGGACAAAGACGAAGATTAACAGCAGGAACGGACCCTTCCAGTCGTTCGGGAGGTACCTGGGGAGTATGTCAGGCACCCTTGATTCTTCAAATATCTTCGACAGTACCGCAAATCCAAGAAGCAACCCGAGAAGGTTCAGAATTATCCCCCACTCGCCCTGTCTCAGGTCTTTATCCATGATCTGCTCCAGAAAGGGAGTGGTGCCAAACATGTGTTCACCCAGCTTAAAGGCCGGATCAAAGGCAAACTTGAATATCAGCAGAACGGTGAGACCGGTGACAGCCACCCAGAATGTCTGCTTATGGAAAAGCGCCACCCCGAAAAGGATCAGGCCAAAAATGATAAACTCAACGCGTATGGGTCCGATTTTGGGCACCGAACCGTCTGACGCGAAGATAGATACAGGTAAAAGAAAAATCAGCAGGAAAAGAAACAGCCTCTTACCGTTCCTTCCGGCGAGGGTCAGAGCAAGGTTTTTCATCGTTAAATGGTTATGGAAATTTATTGACGAGGGTTGATAATATGGATAGGATTAACCGGGGCAAAATTAGAGATATTTTCACGGGATAATGAAAACTCCCGGCTATTTTTTTTTGAGTCTTTATCTGTCAGAATCGGGTAGGGCGCGTTCGGGACTTCCACCCTATAGTTATCGCCCATGCCGGGCACACAACAAAGAAAGGCAGCGTATCCCTGCCTTTCTTCAATAAATTAAAAGAGGTTGCCCTGAACGGCCTGCCTCTTGTGCTTCATTTCCTAGTATTTCGGTTCACGATCCCTGTCGCGGAAATCACGACGGGGCCTGAAAGGCTTCTTCTCTGCCTTTGGCTCAGACCTTTTAACGATGATCTGACTGCCATCGAGCTCTGAGTTGTTAAGTTTTTCGATAGCTTCATAACCGGCACGGTCATCTGCCATCTCAACGAAACCGTAACGCTTTGAAAAGCCGGTTTCACGGTCCATAATGACTTTGGCGGAGATTACCTCCCCAAATTTACTGAAAAGTTCCTGAAGGTCTTCTGCTTTGGTTACAGAACTCAGCTTGGCTACAAAAATGTTCATTTGAAAATAAATTAAACTGTTAATAAAAATTAAATTAACTGATTGTTTATGAGGAAAATGCTAAATTTCTCCACACAATATCAAGTCAGCTGTCACAAAGGTATTTAAATAATTTTAACATTACCAAAATTATTTAAATATTTGGAAGTAAAGTCCTGAACCAAAAACTGCTAAAACAATTGACTATTTCGCCACGGGTGAATCCATCCACTCCTCCAGCCTTGAAAAAACTTCCTCCTTCTGCTCGTCAGGGAGGATGCCTATACGGGTGCCGTGCGCACCTCCCTTATTCACTATCTTAAGGATTTTCTTATTATTCCCGGGATCTGCCGCTGAAGCTGACCATGGATCATTTCCTCCATAAAGGAATATGAAGTTCTCAGCATCATGTTTAATGAACTCACTGACCTTCTTTCCGAATTCATAGTCATACACGTAATTCAGACCCTGGGGGGCAGAGAAGGCAAATTCCGGTTTATCACCGTTATGGGCATACTTGAGAAGGCTACCAAATTTTTCGAAGTCGTAACCGTAGTACCCTATTTCGGTCATTGCCTGGTAAAAGAAGGGCTCGAAATATGCCAGCCCCTGGTCGGCAAAATAGCGCGGATCTCCCACGGCCACCAGATGCCGGAACACCTTATCATTTGTTCCCCCGAGTGGTATGGAGTCACAGGGAATGCTTCCCCATTGCCAGAATGCAAACTCATATTCAAGCACGGTCATCTCATATGCAGTTTCGGGCCCTCCTACCCTTGTGAATGTCCATCCCCGCTTTTCAGCCATATCACGGAACATAGGATAAAGGGTATCAAACTTTTCAAGGACCATTTTCTGGAAACTGAAGACTTTGTCGCGGCAGTCCGGAGTGCCTACATTCTCCAGGAACGGTTCCATCCTTGGGTCCTCCGGCCCGAAATTCAAAGGTGCCACGTAGGGAACACTGACATCAACATCATCAGGATAATAGTACCTGTGGAACATCACTGTCTGTCCTCCCTTGCTGATCCCCGTTGTCGCCCACCTGCCGCTGAAGACCGGTTTGAAGAGCTCAATGATACGGTGATGGTCAGTGGCTGCCTGCCAGGTTGTAAGATATTTCCAGTCAACTGAATCAGGTGTGGATTCTTCAAAGTACCTGTGCTCAATCCTGATAAGGTTCGCTTTCAGGATTGTTGCGAGCTCATTGCGGCCTCCCCTGGCGCCGTATCCTTCGGTCTCAACCACCACCGGCCTGTCGGCTCCGGCATAATATAAAAACACCTGCTGGGTGAACCGGGGGCCGTCAGGATTGCGGTGGTCAACCGGCTGATGAAGCCTGATCTCCCATGCTTCGCTGAAGGAGGTGTCAGCATCAATCCTGAACAATGTATCTGCTGGAAGTGTGGCCAGACGCTCCTGAAGGGTCATTGACTCCCGGGAGCATCCTGTTCCGAGGATGACCGCAAAAAGGACAGGAACTATTACTGCAATAAACGTTTGTTTTTTCATTTCGAAGATTTTTTAGTTCCGCGGGCAAGTGGTTTCGTCTTATCTCTCAGCCAGATCTGTAGTTCAGGTTCCAGGTGAGGGGAGAGCAGGCTGTAAACTCTTTCGTGATATCCATTCAGCCAGTCAAGCTCATTGTCATCAAGAAGCGATGTGTCAATAAGATCCGAATCAATATAGCACAATGTCACCGTTTCAAACGATAGGAAACTGCCGAATTCAGTTTCCCTGTCTTCACGGCATACCAGAAGGTTCTCAGTCCGGAAACCATACAGTCCCGGCCGGTAAAAAGCCGGTTCGTCAGATGTCACCATCCCCGGCTCCATGCTGGTCTTCATGTCACCTGTGGCTCCGGAGCCAATTGTCTGCGGACCTTCATGGACGTTCAGGAAGCTGCCTACCCCATGGCCGGTGCCATGCCCATAATTCAGGTAATTATCCCACAAGGGCTTCCGGGCAAGAATGTCAAGCTGGTATCCCTTCGTGCCCCTCGGGAAGCGGGCCATGGCGAGGTCTATTGTCCCCCGCAGGGCAAGCGTGAACTCCCTCCTCATCGCTGCATCGGTCTTTCCAAGGGCAACTGTCCTCGTGATGTCAGTTGTTCCCCCGTAATACTGCCCTCCCGAGTCCAGGAGGAAGATGCCCCTCCTATCCAGGCCGACATCTGTGGCCTTTTCCGGGACATAGTGCGGCAGGGCGGCATGGCCATTGTAAGCAGCAATGGTGCTGAACGAAGGGCCTGTGCAGCCAGCCTGTGCAGCACGCATCCCATCAATTTTCGCAGCAGCACTGAGTTCGGTTATTTCTTCCTTGCCAACCGCCGTTTCGAGCCAGTGGAAGAAGCGTGTCAGAACCACACCGTCATGTACCATCACCTTCCTGAGGTTTTTCAGCTCGGTATCGTTCTTTACGGATTTCATCCGTGTGGGTATGCTGAGGTCCTCTGTTATCTTCACCTTTCGTGCGACAGACCTGTACAGTGCAGCAGATGTGGTCGACGGGGAAAGCATAAGAACCGACCCTTCCTCAAGGTGAGAAAGCACTGATGACACAGTATTATATGGAAGCAGAACCACACCGTCTGCGTCAAGCGAAGCCTTAACCTGGCGCGGTATCTTCTCCTCATCAGCGAAGAAGATGACCTGGTCACGGCTTACAATGGCAAAGGAGAGGAGCAGCGGGCAATACTTAACATCGCTGCCCCTGAGGTTCAACAACCACATGACATCATCCGTTGCTGTCAGCAACTGGTAGTCGGTTTTCATTCCGGCCATGACCTCCCTGACCTTCTCAAGCTTATCCTTCCTTGTGAGTCCGGCATACTTCACGTCCAGTTCAAAAGCCTCACCCGCCGGCAGTGAAGGCCGGTCCTTCCACACAGGAGTGATCAGGTCCGCCTTCAGGTTGAGACCGGCACCGGCAGATTTCATGGCTGATTCCAGTAGTCTCATGTTCCCTGCGGAGATCAGCCGGCCGTCAACACCCGCCTTCCATCCCTTACGGGCTTTCTCCTTCAGCCAGTCAATATGTTCAGGTGTGTGCGGTATTTTCAGCCGCACAAGCTCAAACCCGGAACCGGCCAGTTGCTCCTCTGCCTGGATGAAATAACGGCTGTCAGTCCACAGACCGGCAAAAGTCCTTGTAATGACAACATTCCCGGCAGAGCCGGTGAATCCCGTCAGCCACCTGATAATCCTCCAGTGATCAGGCACATACTCTCCCAGGTGCGGATCGGAGGAAGGTATGATCAGGGCATCCAGTCTTTTTCTTTTCATCAGGGCCCGTACTTCAGCGAGTCTCCTGACATGTATGTTTGCGGTCATATCCCGGATTGTCATTTCTTTTTCTCTTCAAAGAATGATTTCAACCAGAAGCTGTTTCCTTCATTGGTCATGAAGGTTCTCTTGGGGCCTCCCCAGCCGTGACGCTCCCCTGGATAAATCATCATTTCAAATGGTTTGTTGAGGTCCTGCAGCGTTGTTATAAGCCATATGGTGTTCTGCATATGGACATTGTCATCCATATCGCCATGGCGGATAAGTAGTTTGCCTTTGTATGATGCCGCATGGGTGATGGCTGATCCCTTGTCATAGCCTTCCGGGTTGTCTTCGGGAGTATCCATATATCGTTCGGTGTATACATTGTCATACAGGCGCCAGTCAGTGACCGAATAGTCAGCAATGCCGTGGGTCCAGTAGTCTGCCCCGGCAGTCAGGGCCATGCATGTGACATACCCGCCGTATGAACCGCCGGTGATGCCCATCCTCGATGCGTCTGCCCAGGGTTGCTGCCGGAGCCACTTTACCGCATCGGAATAGTCAGAAATTTCCCATTTGCCAAGTGAGCGGTGCATGTAATCGAGGCCTTTCTTGCCAAAGGTGCCGGAGCCGCGGTGATCAACATTGATTGTCACAATTCCGTTCTCGGCATACCAGCGGGGCTGTACTCCCTGCCACCTGTTCCTGATGCTGCCTGCATCGGGGCCGCCGTATATTGTAAACACTACCGGGTATTTCCTTGAAGGATCGAAGTTCACCGGATAGGTTATCAGGGCCGGCATGTCAAACAGCTTATTGACCTCGCGGGTAATTCCTGCGAGAGCGGACCGCGAATAGTGCTCGCCCTTTAGTTCGATCGCGATAAACAGGTAGGAGTTGATGATCGCGCCGTTGAATGCACCCTTGCT
>DAIDJT010000165.1 GCA_027451265.1 Bacteroidales bacterium
ATGCAGGACGGCAATGCCGTCACATGGCATCATCACCAATATAGGCACTGCGCATATTGAAGGATTCGGTTCCTTTGAAAATGTCAGGAAGGCGAAGTCAGAGCTTTACCAGTGGCTGGAGGCTAACGGCGGAACAGTCATCCTCAATGATGATAATCCAATCCTGAGCGAACTGGCCAGGAACATTGACAAGACAGTACTTTACTCGTCACCCGGCGGACACCGCCTGTCGGTGAAAAATAATGACGGTGATGGAATGTATCTGCGGGTCAGAGCCGAAATTGACGGGATTGCCCACAGCTTTGAAACAGGTCTATTCGGCTCATACAACATTGACAACCTGAGGGCTGCAATGGCAGCCGGACTGTTCTTTGGCGTCACTGTGAAAGAGATAGTTGATGCTGTCTCTTCATACCGTCCGTCGAACAACAGGTCACAGGTGACCGAAACCGGTCGCAACACCGTAATCCGTGATGCCTATAACGCCAATCCGTCGAGCATGGAAAAGGCCATTGCTTCATTTGGGCGACTTAACGCAGGGAAGAAGATGGTTATCCTGGGTGACATGCTGGAGTTGGGCACCGAGAGTGTTCCCGGCCATGCTGCTGTCATCAGGCAACTGAAAGGTCTTGGTGAGATAAAGGCAGTGCTTGTGGGGCCACGGTTCAGGGAAGCGGCGGGAGATTTTCCGGCCAGTCTTTTCGAATCTTCTGAAGCGGTTGCTGAATGGCTTAAGAGTGAGAGCCCCGCCGGTTATACAATTCTTGTGAAGGGCTCAAGGGGGATGATGCTTGAAAAGATCTTTCCCTTACTCTGATTTCCCCTTAAGGGTTATTGACAGGATCTCGGGTCTGGTGCCCAGACGCATGCGGGGGCCCCATATCCCGAAACCTGAGGAGACTATGACGTGGGTTTTCCCGAACACCCTGTGCCCGTGACTCAGTTCAAACATGCTTTTCGTAATGAGATTCAGCGGCCACATCTGCCCGTTGTGGGTGTGCCCTGACAGTTGGAGGTCGACCGGAGTGGATGAGAGGGCTGACAGGTCATAAGGCTGATGGTCGAGGAGAATAACCGGTGCAGCAGTGTCGGCCTCTGCCAGCAGCTTTCCGAGCGTTTTGCGGCTGCTTCCGGGGGTATTGATTGCGGTTCTGTCAAGCCGGCCAATTATCTGAACCCCATTTCCGAGAGCAATTACCTCGTCCTTCAAAACCCTTATTCCCTTGCTTTCTATATATGGTATCGACTTGCCCAGGTCACTCATGTACTCGTGGTTCCCGGTAATTGCCCAGGTCCCGTACCGGGGTTCGGGTATCCTCAGGTATGACAGCAGGTCTCCGCGCAGCACCGGCCCGATGCTTCCGTCAAGCAGGTCACCCAGAAAGAGAACCAGGTCCGGCTTTTCACTGGCAATCATTTCGGAGAGATGGCGCATGCTGCGCTTGCGGATTATGCTGCCAAGGTGAATGTCTGAGACTGCCACGATACGCATCGGTTCACTACCGGTTTCAAACTTCTTGCTGACCTCGATGGTGTATCTTTTTGTCACAGGGCTGACAGCATTGATGAACACGATAATTATGAGGATGACAGTTACCGAGGTAATTCCGGCAAATAGCCACAGCCTGAACCTGGGGATGACTTCAGCCGGCAGAAGGTGAAAAGGTTTTTGTATCAGAAGGAGAATGTCGGCTGCAAGCCACGCGAGAAAACCATACAGCATGAATGCCATCCAGAATCCGCCGATGACATTCACAATATCCGTGAAAACACTTGAATATGAATGTTCAAGAAACTTGCCGATCACAAAGGACGAAGCAAGAGCAATGAATATTGCATTGTACCATGCGGTGCTGATTCCTGCGCCTGACAGCGCTCTCCGGCCTTTAAACCACAGGTAAAGGTTCGTCAGGATATAGACGGTGAGCACTACCGTCAGGAATATTGCCATCTGCTGTTTTCTGTTCAGATCCACTTAAGTTCGGAGAATGTTTTCCTTTTACGTATATAATACTCAAAAAGGAGGTATTTGTTCATCGCGGTATGCGGAATATGGAAAATGCCGGGATTAGGGGTGATAGTCCTGAAAGTTCTGATAGCTGTTCGCTGCCTGCGGAAATCCCTGTGTGCACGTACAACTGCTGATGCCGCTGCACGTCCTTCCCTGAAGAGCAGTACCACAGCGGCCAGGCCGTCGAGAACCTGGCGCAGGAAAACAGTTCTCCTGATGTGCTTTGAGGGGAGATTTTTGGCCAGCATGATCAGGCTGTTGCGAAAGTTGTAGTATATCTTGGAAGGCGACCCGTAACCAAGGGTTCCACCCCCCACATGATAAACAACAGAATGGGGGAAGTAGCTGATTACGTAGCCTGCGTTCTGCATCCTCCAGCAAAGGTCAATCTCTTCCATGTGGACAAAGAACGACTCGTCAAAGCCGTCACACTGGTCGAATGCGGCGCCTCGCACCACCATGCATGAGCCTGATGCCCAGAAGATCTCGCATGTATCATCATACTGGCCGTGGTCAGTCTCCAGCGTTTCAAAGATCCGGCCGCGGCAGAACGGGTAGCCAAGGCTGTCTATATAACCCCCGGCTGCACCTGCATATTCAAATGAGTCACGGCTGGCGAAGGACCTTATTTTCGGCTGGCATGCCCCGACATTCGGGTGCATATCCATGAATGTGATGAGCTTTTCCGACCATCCCGGCTCAACCTCCACATCGGAATTCAGGAGTATGTAGTACTCGGCCTCAAGATGCCTGATCGCCATGTTGTAGCCTCCTGCATACCCGTAATTGCGGTCAAGTTTTATGACCTGCACCTCAGGGTGGTTTTCGGTAACCCACTGCACAGAGTCATCTTCTGATCCGTTGTCTGCAACAATTACGGAGGTTTCAGGTGAGAGTGTATTGACCACCACGCCCGGAAGAAACTGTTCGAGGAATTTTCTTCCGTTCCAGTTGAGGATGACAACGGCTGTCCTAATCATTTTTTACCGGTCTTTTGTGTTTCCATCTCCGATGGCTCCAGAGCCAGTACTCGGGTTTGTCACTGATTATCTTCTCGAGTCTTTCGGCATAACGGGTGATGATGGCATTGGGTTCCTCACTGCGGGGGTGTTCTGAAATGATGCTGTATTCCAGCTCGTAAAACCCACGTTTCCGCTTGACAATGTTCATCATGATCACCGGCATATCATACTTTACGGCTATCTTTTCTGCTCCTCTGTAGAAACCTGTATCCTGGTTGAGAAACGTGGTCCAGCAGGCATTGTCATCAGGTGGGGGAGTCTGATCGCCAATGAAGCCCGACATGGTGAGAATCTTTTCGCTGCGGTATCTGACCAGGTCCCTGACGATATGGTTCATGGGAGTTGTCTGCATGCCGAATCTCTCCCTGATCTTTCTGAGAAACCGGTCAAAGTCATTGTTTTTAAGCGGCTTATAAATGGTAATGACCTTGTGTTTCGCAGACATCTGCAGTGATGAGTACCACTCCCAGTTGTTATAATGGCTGGCCAGGGCAACCACATCGCGTCCTTCGCTGAAGAACCTGTCTGGAATGGCGGTGTCAGGAACAACAAATCTTTTCCTGATCTGCTCAGTGGTCATATGCATGGCCTTCAGGGTCTCAACGATCAGGTCAGTGAGGTGCCTGTAGAACCTTTTTGCGATCTTTTTACGTTCTTCAGGGCTTTTCTCCGGGAAAGCGTTACGGAGGTTCATCTCCACCACCTTTCTGCGGTAGCGTACCACATGGTAAAAGAGGGGCCAGAGCATATCAGACAGCAGGTGCAATGCCCGCATCGGAAGGAGAGTGATTGTGTAGCTCAGGGCTACGAATATGAAATAACCCACGCGATTCATTTCATGTCTGTATCAGTAAGTTCACCATTCATAGACGCATCATCGCGCAGGGTTGTCAGTCTCACCCGGCGTATTGTTCCGGGCAGCCCTTTTGTCCATGGGGTCAGTACCCTTATATAGTTGCCTGTCAGCCCGGCCACCATACCGTCATGGCCTCTCTGTTCAAAGAGTACCTCATGAAGTTGCCCGGTAGCGTTTCTCATGAAATTCATGCGCCTGCTTTCGGAGAGTCTTATCAGCTGCCTGCTCCGTTTTTCCTTTTCCTGCCTGCTTACCTGGCCGGGCAGTAAAGCCGCAGGTGTGCCAGGCCGGGATGAGAATGCAAATACGTGAAGGTAGGAGAGGGGAAGGCTCTCCAGGAAAGCATAAGTGTCAGCATGATCTTCCTCAGTCTCACCGGGAAAGCCGACAATGACATCGGCCCCTGTTCCTGCACCGGGAATTTTCTCCTTTATTTTCATTACCCTGTCGCGGAAAACCTCCCTGCGATAGCGGCGGCGCATCAGCCCGAGTATCCTGTCGCTGCCGCTCTGCAGCGGCATATGGAAGTGCGGCAACAGCACCTTCCCTTCAGCTGTCAGGTCAATGACACCGTTGCTTACCAGGTTGGGTTCTATTGAGGAGAGTCTCAGCCGTTGCAGGCCTTCAACATTCACCAGTTTTTCAAGGAGCTGTTCGAGGTTCTCCCCGGTGCTTCTGCCGAAATCGCCTACATTCACTCCGGTGAGAACTATCTCCCTGACTCCGCTGGCGACAATCTTTTCCGCTTCGACAACTATTTCCCTTATAGCCGGGTTCCTGCTCTTTCCCCTGGCAAGGGGGACGGTGCAGTATGAACAGTGATAGTCACATCCGTCCTGTACCTTGAGGAATGAGCGGGTCCGGTCACCGGCTGACCATGATGACATGAATCCGCCAGTGTCAATATTTTCACAGGAGTGAATCTCCGGAGCGGTTTGTTTTTCGAGGTGGTCAATATAACGTGCCACATCGAATTTTTCATAGGTGCCAAGCACCAGGTCCACTCCTTCGATGGCAGCAGCCTCCTCCTGTCTCAGCTGGGCGTAGCATCCGACAACGGCAATCAGTGCGTCAGGATTGCGGTGGGCGAACTTCCTGACTGCCTGCCTGCATTTGCGGTCAGCAGCATCAGTGACGGTACATGTGTTGATCACATATATGTCCGCAAGACTGTCAGGCGACACCCTCTCGAAACTCTCCTCCGGAAAGGTCCGGGCAATTGTGGATGTTTCGGCAAAATTAAGTTTGCATCCCAGTGTATGAAACGCTACTTTCCTCTTCAATACTAAATGGTTACTGTTCAGGATGCAAAAATAGCAAAAAAGCCGGTCTAGAGCAGTTTACTTGCCAGTTCTGCGAGGAAGCTTCTTTCCCCCTTGACCAGGTGGACGTGTGCAAAGAGGTCAAGCCCCTTCATCTTGTCAGAGAGGTAACTGAGTCCGTTTGAACCGGAATCAAGGTATGGAGAGTCAATCTGTTCAATGTCGCCTGTGAAGACCATTTTAGTTCCCTCTCCGGCCCTGGTGATGATTGTCTTCACCTCGTGAGGGGTGAGGTTCTGGGCCTCGTCAACAATGAAGAAGATGTTGGAGAGGCTACGGCCCCTGATGTAAGCCAGCGGGGTGATTACGAGCTTTTCGTCCTTGATCATGTCATTTATGCGTATGAACTCAGGGCTCTGGGCGCTGAAGCGGTGCTTGATGACAGTCAGGTTGTCGAAGAGTGGCTGCATGTACGGGTCCATTTTCTCCTTGACGTCACCCGGCAGAAATCCCATATCGCGGTTGGCGAGGGGCACTATGGGTCTTGCAAGGAAAATCTGCTTGTAGCGTTTGTGCTGGTGCAGTGCCGCTGCAAGTGCCAGCAGCGTCTTGCCTGTTCCGGCCTTGCCGGTGAGGGAGATGAGCTGTATGTTGGGATCGCAGAGGGCATCTAGGGCGAAGGTCTGCTCTGCATTGCGGGGGTCAATGCCGTAGGTTGTCTGTTTGAGAACCCTGACCAGCATATTCGTGGCCGGGTCATAATGCGCCAGGGCGCTCGAGTTACTGTTTCTCAG
>DAIDJT010000166.1 GCA_027451265.1 Bacteroidales bacterium
CAGAAAATGCCCGAATTCATGGACAATTACGAGGATTGAAAGAGAGAGCAGCAGCTGCAGTATTTTAATAAGGACGGTCATTTTTTCTGAACTTTGTTAATGTATTCGTTTGCAATTTCCCGGCTTCTCTGGTCGGTGACAGCATAAACATCCAGCAATGCTTCGCCGTTAAACTCTGTTTTTCCGAGTACGTGTTCAACGGTACCGGCTATGTCATTGAATCCGATCTTTTCGCGGAGGAATGCTGCCACTGCCGCTTCGTTTGCGGCGTTGAGGGCGCACGGCATGTTTCCGCCGGCTTTGAGGGCCATGCGTGCCAGGGCCAGGCATCTGAACCGCAGGGTGTCAGGTTCCCCGAAGGTGAGGGCGCCGAGATCAGCAAGATCGGGACGTGGAAGATCCGTTACAACCCTTTCGGGATATGTAAGTGCATAGATGATCGGCAGCCTCATGTCAGGCACCCCAAGCTGCGCCTTGACGGACCCGTCAGTGAACTGCACCATGGAGTGGATTATTGACTGCGGGTGTATCAGGACATCAATTTTGTCAGCAGGTGTGCCGAAAAGCCAGTGAGCTTCGATAACCTCGAGACCCTTGTTCATCAGTGTAGCCGAATCAATTGTAATCTTGCTACCCATCGTCCAGTTGGGATGACGCAACGCCTCCAGCGGGGTGACTTTTGCCAGCCGTTCTGCAGGGGTGTCACGGAAGGGGCCTCCGGAAGCGGTCAGGATAATTCTTTCGACTGAAGATCCCGGTTCGCCGTTAAGGCATTGCATGATTGCAGAATGTTCCGAATCAACGGGAAGAAGCCTGGTGCCTGTCATGGCAGCTGCGCGGGTGATCATCTCGCCGGCAACGACAAGTGTCTCCTTATTTGCCAGGGCCACCTCCCTCCCTGCCATGACAGCAGCAGTGGTAGGACGCAGTCCGGCAAAACCCACCATGGCGGCAACCACTGTATCAATACCGTCGGATGATGCTACATCCTCAACGGCTTTCTGTCCTGCCATCACCTCGATGCCAAGACCGGAAAGCCCATCCTTCACAACCTGGTAGAATGCCTCATTGCCTATGACAACCTTTGCCGGACGGCAGAGCCGTGCCTGTGCCATAAGCAGTTCGGCATTGCTTCCTGCGGTGAGAACCGAAACGGTGAACAGGTCAGGGTAACGAGCCACAATACCAAGGGCCTGTGTGCCAATTGATCCCGTAGAGCCAATGATTGCCAGTCGTTTATGCATATGTGGCTTGCCTGTCAGAAATATACGTATTGCGCAGGGTCAAGGGCCTCCCCGTTGAACCATAGCTCAAAGTGAAGATGCGGCCCTGAAGTGTAGAGCTCTCCTGAATCACCCACGATTGAGACGGGCTCCCCTGCCCTGACCCTGTCACCCATCTCCTTGAGAAGCCTCTCGTTGTGCTTGTACACTGACACCAGGTTGTTGGCATGCTGTATCATGATTACAAAACCGGTTTCCATTGTCCAGCCGGTCATTATCACAGTGCCGTCAAGGGTGGATGAAACAACCGCCTTGGGCTGGGTGACAATGTCGGTGGCATAATGGCGTGTACGCGGGTCAAAGTTGCTTGAGATGATTCCCTTGGCAGGCGGGAAAAAGTGTATGTTGGCAAGACTGCTGGCCTGGGCCGCAGATGTAACGCCCGGCGCCATGGCTGCTGCTGAGAGGCTGTATTTGTCTTCCTGCTCCACGCGTGCCCTGAACAATGAATCTTCAGATGATTTCCTGAAAACAATGTTGCTGTAGTCACGTGTACTGTCACGCAGCGCCACTGAACTGGCAGGCTGCCTGCCCGAGATGACATCATTCAGGTCACTGAAATACTTGTCCCTGATTTCAATTTCATGTTCGAGTGAGTCAAGCATAATTGCATTCATCAGGATGTTACGCCTCATCTCCACGTCTGGGTAGCCCGGGATGAACTCCCTCAGGTTTGTAAATGCGATGAGAGAGGTGTTAAGGGCCAGTGTCACCACAAGGAGGAGGGCCGCCGCCAGCAATGCGTTGGCTTTTGACAGTCGTATGCGCCACAGTTCCTCAAATGTGGTATCATTGAATATTGCAAACCGGAACCTGTCGGTCCACTTTCCTTTCCTTTTTTCGTTCTTTGCCATCTTATGGTATGACAGAAGGCACAAAGATAACAATGATGTTGGAAACTAGGCAAGAGGCAGCAGCCATTTAGACCGCAGATTGAGTTATGGCGTGCCGAAATCCCGCACACCTCAAGACCGCAAGACTGCAAGACCGCAAGACCGCAAGACCAGGGGCAAGCGTAAAGAAATGACCCGGTGGGTCATTTTAGCGCAGTAGCCAGCCTGCAGGGCTGACTTAACTGACCTTCAGGCCTGTTTCTACCATCCTATGCCATAGTCCTCACCGTGATTGCTTGATCCGCCCCAGAAAGTGCCATGTGCCCGGTCAAAACCGATGGCGTTTACCGGCCCGGAAGTTCTCTCCTGGAATGAGAGCCTGTAGCCCATTGATGACAGCTCCTTCCTCACCCATGGAGGAATGCTGTTGTTCAGCACAAGCCCTCCCGCGTCCTTTTCATGCCCGCCGAAGCTGGAATACATCTGCAGTGTTTTAAATGACGGAGCCTCACAGGCCTCCTGTATTGTCATGCCAAACTCCACCACATTCAGGAAGAACTGCAACAGCAGCTGATCCTGCTCATCGCCACCCTGTTTTGCAAAGGACAGGAATGGTCTGCCATCCTTCATCGCCAGCGTGGGAGTCAGGGTCACGCGCGGTCTCTTGCCGGGCTCCACAACATTGAAAGGATTCTCCTTTTCATCAAGGACGAAACTCTGCATCCGCTGGCTCATTCCCACACCGGTATTGCCGGCGATGCATGCAGGCACCCATCCTCCGCTGGGAGTGATTGAGACAACCCATCCCTCCTCATCTGCAGCCTCGACGGAAGTAGTCCCCGACTGAAATGTCCTCAGGAAACTTTCATACTTCTCCGGGTCATCGGAAGGAAATATGTTTCGGGCATCTGCCTGCCATGAACCGAGCAATGTGCCAAAGGGATTTACCTTTCCTTCAAAGGGATATGGGTCGCCAGGCCTCACAGCCGGATCATTGCGGTCAGGATTGATAAGCCTGCTGCGCTCCCTTGCATAGTCTTTGGAAAGCAGCCCTTTCATCGGCTCCTCGGGCGGGAAGGCCGGGTCACCGTAATAAAAGTCCCTGTCGGCAAAAGCCAGGTTCATTGCCTGGTAGAGAGTGTGGATATACTTCGTCGAGTTATATCCCAGCTCCTTCAGGTTGAAGTTCTCAAGGATGTTGAGGGTCTGAAGCATCACCGGGCCCTGGGTCCATTGCTGAAGCTTGTATACCTCAATGCCCTTGTACATGGTCATGAGCGGCTCTTCAATCTTAACCTGCCATTTGGCAAGATCTTCAGCAGTTATCAGTCCGCCCTGCTCCTGGCATCCGCGGGCAAATTCCGCACCGATGTCGCCTCTGTAAAAACGGTCATATGCAGCATAGATGGCATCGCGACGCGATTTCTTCTTTTTAAGTGCCTGCTGTTCGGCCTCCACCAGCCTGGTCAGTGTAGACAGCAGGTCGCTCTGAACGAATACTTCACCGGCTGAAGGAGCCTCACGTTCTTCCCCGGCATGGGGGAGAAACACCTTCGCGGAGTAGGGCCATTCCTTTATCCTGTTTTTTGCCCTTTCTATGGAGTTGGCTGTCTGCGCCTCAATCGGATAACCTGCCGCCATCTCCATTGCCGGGGCAAGAACCTCCTTCAGGCTCATCGTGCCGTACTCGGCCAGCATTACCATCAGCCCCCCCGGTGTGCCGGGGGTGACAGCAGCCAGCGGCCCGTATTCGGGCGGGTACCTGTACCCTTTCGACTTGTAAAATTCGGCCGTGGCGCCCGTAGGTGCCACCCCAAGGGCATTGATGGCTATGACCTTCCCTGTCTTCGGGTTATAGATCAGCGCCTGGGTCTCACCACCCCAGCTAAGCACGTCCCACATGGTACAGGTAGCTGCCAGCATCGCGCATGCGGCATCAACGGCATTGCCTCCACGGTCAAAAATCATTGCCCCGGCGGTGGCTGCCAGGGGCTTGCCTGTAATGGCCATCCAGTGCCTGCCGTGCAGCGGCGGCTTCTGGGTTGTAACCGGTAAATTATTGAATACCTGTGCATCTGCCAGAAAGGGAACACACAGGAGAAGTGCTGTGAAAATTGTCTTGTCCATATCAGAGAATCATTTCAAATTGCGGGTACTGTTCGCGAAGGCAAGTTCGCAAATTATCACAATGTAGTGTGAAATTTACCACTCTAATCATGACAAATGTTGTCAGATTTCATCAACATGCAGGCTACTTTTGCCGCTTATTATAAAATAACTATGAACCCAAGACTATATTACTGGTTTGCCTTCGTCCTTATCTTCATTATTGGTTTTTACGTTGATATGCGCGCCGCAAAACACAGGCACAAGGAGGAAAGCGTTGCCACAGCACTCAAATGGACCGGTTTCTGGATCTGTGTGGCATTCCTTTTCGGACTGGCCATAGCACTGTTCTATCCGCAGAATGAGGGCAGCGCCATAAGCACAAAGAGCATGATGGGCATGAAATTCTACTCTGCCTACCTGACCGAGTATATGCTCTCAATTGACAACCTCTTCGTCTTCATTATGATATTTGCAATGATGAAGGTACCGGGAGAAATACAACCTATCCTGCTGAAGTACGGGATATTGCTTTCAATATTCTTCAGGACCCTTTTCATACTCGTCGGAATGGGACTTATAAACCGGTTCGAATGGCTGATCTACCTGTTCGGCGCCTTCCTGATCTATATGACATTCAAGATGATGAAGAGCGGCGACGAGGAGGAAACGATTGATCCTGAGAAAAATACGCTGATCCGTGCGGCCAAGAAAATATTCACGGTGGATGTGAACAACAAGGATCCAAAGTTTCATTCCCGGATCAACGGCAAGTTCGCCATCACCCCCTTTGCCCTGACCTTCCTTCTTATCGGCTCAACCGATGTTATGTTTGCCGTTGACTCAGTTCCGGCAGTCATCGGAGTTATCCGGGAGGGAAACGAGGCATTGACTCTCTATGAGAGCAATTTCCTGGCAATCTCTTCAAACACCTTTGCCCTGATGGGTCTTATCTCACTGTTCTTTGCCCTCAAGGGAATCATGAAACTATTCAGACACCTGAAGACCGGCATCTGTTTCATTCTCTTCTTTGTAGGTGCAAAAATGCTTCTCAGCGGCATCGAGTCAGTAAGCATGTTTTTTGCAAAACACTCATGGGTATCACTGACAGTGATCGTTGCAACACTTGCCATTTCAATTCTTTATTCTGTCCTGGAGAGCAAGCTGATTGCAAGACGTCAGGCAAGCCTTTCAGTGAATTATGAAGTTCCGGAAACAGGGAACACTGACAAGGAATAAACTGATACCGGCCCGCATTATATCATGCGGGAGAAAAGAGAGCGTTTTTTCATGGCGCCATGCCTGATCATCAAAGGATTCAGGTATATTTAAACAAATTTCGGGTACATCTGTTGATGAGGCGGACACCAAAGCGAGAGATTATCCATGAACGAATTTGACCTGAAGGCAGCCGGGTGGGACAGGAACATGATGCACCGCGAACGTGCGGAGGCAGTGGCTGCTGCAATCATCAGACAGATACCACTCAGTAAAAATATGACTGCCATGGAGTTCGGTGCCGGAACAGGATTGCTAAGCTTCATGCTCACTGAGCACCTTGGAAGGATAACAATGATAGACAGCTCCGAAGGAATGGTGAATGTTCTGAGGGAAAAATTGCCCCGGTCAGAAGGTCAATCACTGAAAGCAGTAAAAGCAGACCTGGAAAAGGAAGACTATAGTGATGAGCGGTTTGACCTGATTTATTCACTCATGGTT
>DAIDJT010000167.1 GCA_027451265.1 Bacteroidales bacterium
CCATTTTCTCAACGTCATTGCTCTTTCTGCCCTTGTAGATTCTGACGGCGTCATACCTGAGGTTGTTCTGGTACGGTGCCTTGAAGACTTCAACCACGGCTTCGCCAATTGAAATATAGGTACGGTTCTTGCGTATCGTCTCGCGGTAGAAGCCGGTCATGTCATTGGCAACTGCAGGGTAATTCTCGTCAAAGTGTTTGATAACCTGTTGTATGATCTCTTCAGGTATGAGAGGTTTTACAATGACCTCCTTGATAGGTATCATTGCCGTCTCAAGTTCTATGACGTTACGCTGCCCGTTGGTCTTCATTTCGTCAAGTGACAGCACCTTGTTCTTGTAACCGATGTAAGAAAATTCAAGTTTGCCTGTCTCATTGCCGGAAAGCTTCAGGGTGAATTCCCCGTCAAGGTTAGTTACCGTCGAGACGTTGCTTCCCTGCACAGATATACCTGCGAAAACCAGGGGCTGGTTGGTCTCGGCATCAACTACTCTTCCGCGGATGGTTGTCACCTGTTGCGGCTTGTCCTTGCCTCCTTTTCCCGGGGCGGCTGAAACTGTCATGTCGCCGGCGGTCATAACAAGGAGCAGTGCCGATGCAATTGCTGTAAAGAGGATCTTTGTTTTCATGGTCTTTTTATTTTTGTTGTTTGTAATCCGGATCATTGTTTCGTAATAATGACCGGATTGGTCCCCTCTTCCCTATACATTGACCGGAAAAAATTGTTCATTTGCCTTTGTCATGGCACTTTCAATCCTGAATGCAAGTTACTCTGTTTTCTCTTACGCCGCAAAGAGATATGCCGGCATTCACACCGATCCGCCTCTGCCTCCTGCAATAAGCGTGGAGCTGAGCAGTGTCTGCAACCTGCGCTGTCCGGAGTGTGTCACCGGCACCGGCCTGACCAGGAGGAGCAACAGCTTTATGAGTTATGACCTCGTCAGGGAGATTGCTTCGCAGTTCAGGGACAGGGCCATGTCTGCATGGCTCAGCTTTCAGGGTGAGCCAATGCTGTACCCTGAGTTTTTCCGGGTGACTGAGCTCTTCAGGGGAATGAACCCGGTGATTTCAACCAACGGCCATTACCTTGACAGTGAGAATTGCATCAGGCTTGCTGATTCTTCGCTGAAAAAAGTCATCATTTCGCTCGATGGCATTACCCCGGAGACATATAATATTTACAGAAGGGGAGGAGATCATCAGCTTGTCATGGAAGGCATCAGGAGGCTTGCCGCCACAATAAGGGAGAGGAAGTCAAAGCTTAAAATCGTTCTGCAGTTCCTGGTTCACAGGGGCAATGAACACGAGGCTGTGGCTGTGGCTGCCTTTGCCCGTGAAGAGGGTGCACAGTTTAGGATCAAAAGCATGCAGGTGCTTGACCTTGCCCGGGCCGGAGAGTGGATACCGTCAGACCCGGCAAGATCACGTTACATGAAGGGTGATGACGGTACCTGGCACAGTGCATGGTCTCCCGCCAAAGGATGCTTCAGGATGTGGACATCGGCCGTCATTACAACAGACGGCGATGTGGTACCCTGCTGCTATGACAAAAATGGCCTCCATGTAATGGGTAATCTGATCGACCAGTCATTCCCTGAGATCTGGCGGGGCGGGAGGTACGTATCATTCAGGGAAAAGGTGATGCTGCGCCGCAGTATGGTGGACATCTGCAGCAACTGCCCCGAAGGAAGAAGGCTCTTTTTTTAATTGCATCACATATTGCTCATTGTCAGGTCGCATCCAATTACTAATTTTAAGCGAACCAAACCGGAAGCCTTATGAAGATCCTGAAAATCTCCCTCGTAACCCTGGCCGTTTTACTGGCTGTAGTTCTGCTTGCAGGTGTAATCATTGTCCCCGCCCTGCGCAAGTCGGGCCTTCCCGAGCTTAACGGGGAGAAAAGCATAGCCGGCCTGACGGCCGAAGCCAGGGTCATCCGCGATGAGCGCGGCGTACCTCATATCTATGCATCCAATGAGCATGACCTTTACTTTTTGACTGGTTATGTCACCGCCCAGGAAAGACTGTGGCAGATGGACATGGTGAGGCACGCCACCCAGGGCCGCTTGTCAGAGCTGTTCAAGAGAGACATGTTCAACACTGACTATTTTCTCAGGGCTCTTGGTATGTCAGAAAAGTCACGGGTGGTTCTTGAGAAGGAGGATCCCGCTATACTGGCAACACTTCAGGCCTATACTGACGGTGTAAACGCCTGGATTGCCGGGTGCGGCAATAAACTCCCGCCTGAGTTTAAAGTGCTGGGGTACAAGCCGGAACAATGGACAATGATTGACATAACCAATATAATAGGATTCATTGGATGGGACCTTGCATCGTCAAACCTATCCGACGAGATCAATAACTATAAGCTTGGCAGAAAGCTTGGTCCTGAAAAGGCCTCGGAGCTGGATGCCAACTGGAACCTCGTGGATGAGGTGGTCTTCCCAAAATTCAAGCTTGACAACAGGCTCATTGACAGTGCGATGGAGGCTATCGGGTCAATGAAGAAGCTGGAGGAGCTGGGGATAGTCACCCTCTCGGGAAGCAACAACTGGGCTGTATCGGGAAGCCGGAGCGAGACTGGCAAGCCCATCCTTTCAAACGACATGCACCTTGGGTTCAATGTTCCGGGTTTCTGGATGCAGGTACACCAGGTCATACCCGGAAAACTCAATGTAACGGGTGTTATTTTTCCCGGTGAGCCTTTCATTGTTGCAGGGCACAATGACCGGATAGCATGGGGGATGACCAACCTGAGCGTCGATGATATTGATCTGTTCGTGGAAACCGTTGATTCAACCGGCAACAATTACTTGTACAACGGCGAATGGCTGCCTTTCAGGGTGGCGGAGCAAGTGCTTAAGATGAACGACGATTCATCCCAGATGAGAACAATCAAATACACTCATCACGGACCGGTAATCTCCGGGATGCAGGGTATTGATGACGCCGTGCTGACGATGTGCTGGTCGGGTTTTGATTACAGTGATGAGATCAGGGCAGTTTACCTGCTCAACAGGGCAGGCAACTGGGATGAGTTCCGGGCCGCTCTGAGCAACTTCAGGTCAATAAGCCAGAACTTTGCCTATGCTGATGTTGACGGCAACATAGGGCTCAACACAGGAGGGGGCATTCCTGTCAGAAAGGGAACGGGTCTTCTCCCACGCAGGGGCGACACGGGGGAGTATGAATGGAAAGACTATGTGCCGTTTGAACTGCTTCCCTCATCCTATAACCCTGAAGAAGGGTTTGTCTCATCTGCCAACCAGAGGACGGTAGGTAAGGATTATCCCTTCTTTATCAGCGGAGAGTTTTCAATGCCTTACCGTATCCTGCGGATAAGGGAGATGGCCGCAGAGAAGCAGGTGCTGGGGATAGATGATTTCAGACGAATGATCACTGACAATCACTCAGCCTATGCAAAGATGCTGACCCCTGTAATTCTGAAGGGAGCTGAGGCTCTTACCGCCCCGGGAAAAACCGAAAGCGCAGTGATAGAAGAGTTGAAGGGATGGGACTATGCCATGGACGCCTCGCTGGTGGCGCCCACTCTTTTTGAATTCATCAGGATGGAGATGGCCCGCCAGCTTCTTGGTGATGAGCTGGATGAGCTTTACGGGGCCCCGCTGGGCCGGCAGCATGATTTTTATATCTACACCCTCATGAAGGAGGGTCCGGATGAATGGGTTGACAATGTGGATACCCCTGAAAAAGAGACCATGGACATGATAATTGCCCGTAGCATCAGTGCGGCTGTGGATACGCTCACAGCCAGGTACGGTGAATTCGGAGAAAAATGGCAGTGGGGCAAAATTCACACCTTCACCCTCGAGCATCCCATGGGAGGGGTGAAGATCCTTGACAGGCTGCTGCAGCTCAATTCTAAAACCTATGGCGTGGGTGGCAGTTATCATACAGTGGAGCCATATGCCTACAAGGACAATTTCAGGACAAACCACGGCGCTTCGGAAAGGCATATTTTCAATACGGCTGACTGGGACAGGTCACTTACGGTAATTCCAACCGGAACCTCAGGTATTCCGGGAAGTCCGTTCTACCTGTCGCAGACCGACACGTACGTTAATAACGGGTTTTACAGTGATCCGTTCTCTGATGCAGCCGTGGAGGCTGCGAAGAAATACGAGATGATTTTCAAGCCTGCCAGGTAGCCTGGAGGCTCAGGCATCTGATAAAAAAAGGGGTCATGCGCCCCTTTTTTTTTATACTGTCATTATCTCTTTTTCCTTTACTTCCATGATCTTGTCGACCCTGGTGATATGTTTGTCTGTCATCTCCTGGATGAGTCTGTCGCCGGTTTTCTCCTCGTCTTCGGGCAGTCCATCCTTCAGCAGCGTTTTAAGCTCATCGAGGAACCATTTGCGGCTGGTGCGGATGCTGATTTTTGCAGTCTCGCCCTCCTGCTTCACCTGCTTCACCAGCTGATGGCGCCGTTCTTCAGTAAGTGGCGGCACATTTATGCGGACGACTTCGCCGTTGTTAATGGGGGTCATGCCGATATTGGCTGCAAGGATGGCCTTCTCGATCACACCGAGCATGTTTTTTTCCCATGGCTGAATGAGTATGCTCTTGGCGTCGGGGGTGTTTATGTTTGACACCTGGGCCAGTGGAGTCATGGTCCCGTAATAGTCGACGGTGATGCCGTCAAGCAGCAACGGGTTGGCCCTTCCGGCGCGAAGGTGGGAGAGTTCGTACTCAAGGTGCTTAATGGCCTTTTCCATCTTCTCTTCGGCTTCGTCTTTGATCAGTTCCAGTTCTTCAGTCATATGGTTGTATTTATTCCGGTGGAAACAAAAGTAAACAAAATATTCAGAGAGTTATAATGGTCCCGCACCTGTCACCTTCAGCAACAGCCCGGAGATTGCCCTCCCTGTTCATGTCAAAGACTATAAGCGGCATGCCGTTCTCGCTGCACATGGCGAAAGCTGTCTGGTCCATCACCCTGAGTTTTTTCTCAATGGCTTCGCCGAAGGTGAGTGCTTCATATTTAACGGCTGATCTGTCTTTTTCCGGGTCAGCGGTATATACGCCGTCAACCCTGGTTCCCTTGAGAAGCACGTCACAGCCAAGTTCCACTGCGCGAAGTGCTGCTGCGGTGTCAGTAGTAAAGAAGGGGTTTCCGGTTCCGCCTGCCAGGATGGCCACGCATCCGCAATCAAGTGCTGCAGACGCCCTGTCCCTGCTGTAGAGCTCGCCGACGGGTTCCATACGGATTGAGGTGAAGACTTTTGCAGTGCATCCGGCCCGTGACAGGAAGCTTTCCAGTGCGAGGCTGTTGATCACCGTGGCGAGCATGCCCATCTGGTCTCCCTTGACGCGGTCATAGCCTTCACCGGTGCTGTCCAGTCCGCGGAAGATATTGCCACCGCCGATTACTATAGCAATCTGGCATCCTGCATCAACAACATCCTTTATCTGGTTTGCGTAGCTGGTCAGTACGGCAGCATCAAGGCCTGTGCCGTCAGGGCCGCCTGCTGATTCACCGCTGAGTTTCAGAAGTATTCTTTTGTACTTCATTATTATATTCCTTTTAATGATGGAAACGAAATTAGCAAAAAATGTGCCCGGAAGATAGCGGAAGCACTAAAAACAAAGCGGCGCTCCATCGAGGATGCGCCGCTGCATACCCTTAATGCGGGAGATGCATCTACTCTTTCTTGTCCAGGGTGTCAGTCCGGAAGATGTACCAGATGGGGCAGGTACGGGTCAGGGCGGTAACAGCCAGGATGATGGCAATAATAATAAATATCAGCCCTGTGATCCTGCCTACAAAGAAATAGAGG
>DAIDJT010000168.1 GCA_027451265.1 Bacteroidales bacterium
GGTATCTGTTACAATGGTACTGTATACGGGCACCGAAATGCATTTCGAGGAGGCCTTCAGGCATGCATTTTTCCAGGTCACCTCAACAATATCAACGACCGGTTTTGCCACCATTGACTACAATACCTGGCCCCAGGCTGCGCTTATCATGATTTTCCTGCTGATGTTCGTCGGAGGTTCCACCGGTTCCACCACCGGTGGCATAAAGATGGCCCGTCATCTGATCGCCCTCAAAAACCTGCGTAATGTGACGGTAAGGCTTCAGCACCCTTCCGCAGTGGTGCCCGTCAAGCTGAACGGCCAGGTAGTGCCGGACAATATCAACAGCCTGATGACTGTCTTTATACAGCTGTACATTATCATTTTCATTGTCGGGATGTTTATCATTCTTTTTTCAGGCATACCTGCCATTGAGGCAGCTGGTGCCTCTGTATCAGCACTTTCATGCGTAGGACCGGGATTCGGGGCCTCGGGGAACATGGGCAACTATGCCCACTTCAACAGCGTTGCCAAAATGACGATGGTGGTACTTATGATTATAGGCCGTCTTGAGATCTTCACCATCTTTGCGTTGTTCACCCGTGCCTTCTGGAAAAAGTAAGAAAATATTTTTGCGTTATTATTTCTATTCTTTTCCGCCTTGAAAGTGTTATTATTTCAAAAACTCGTTTACCTTTGCACCCAATTAAAAATCATCTCATGAATAAAGGAATTGTTAAATTTTTCAATGTGTCCAAAGGTTTTGGATTCATTAAGGACGCCAACTCATCCAAAGAGTATTTTGTTCATTCAACAGGCCTGATCGACAAGATCAAGGAGAATGACGAGGTAACTTTTGACCTCCAGGAAGGTAAAAAAGGGTTAAATGCCGTTAATGTAAGACTTGCGTAGTTAACACTATAATGTACATTTAAATACCCTGGTCCCGGCATCAAATGCCGGGACTTTTTGTTTCCATTCACCGGGAAGAAGCCTCATGCTCAACAAATCCTCATCCGAGGCTTTCCTGGCTACGCAATCCGGCAACAGGATCCCAGCAGGCTCCTGGTTCTGAATTTCAGTCGTTATTGACTGAAATCCCGAATCTTGATATTGCCACTGAACAAATCAGCTTAACCGTCTCATCAATCCCGAGCAGCGAAGAGTTGATGCACAGGTGGTATGATTCTGCTGCTCCCCAGGTCTTGCCACTGAAATAGTTATAGTAGGAGGAGCGGCCCTTGTCAGTACGTTCAATAAGCTCCCTGGCCTTGTTCTCGGAAATCTTATGGCTGGTGGCAATCCGTTTTATCCGGTCTGCCATGTCGGCACTGATGAAGAGATTGAGGCAATGCCTTTCTTCTTTCATCACATAGTCGGCGCACCTGCCGACAAATATACATGATCCCTCGCCGGCCAGCTTTTTCATCACATCGCTCTGTATCCTGAAGAGCGATTCATTGCTGAGATAATAATTGGAAAAGAAATCGTCGGTCAGTGTTGTCCTCAGTCCCAGTATTCCGGGGAACAGGCTGAAATGTTTCTGCTCGTCAACCCTCTCGAAGAATTCCTCCTTGAGTCCGCTCTCCTTTGAAGCTATGCGTATCAGCTCCTTGTCGTAGAAGGCGATCCCAAGCCTGGCAGAAAGTTTCTGCCCGATTTCCCTGCCTCCGCTGCCAAGCTGTCTTCCTATGGTGATAACATATCGGTTTACCATCAGCCGGTGTGTTTTGTCATATTCAAATTTACTGTTTATAATTTATTTTCTGTCATTACTGCCCGGGAATTGCGTCATGGTCATGGCAGCGCGGCCATGATTTGGGTTAGCCCAAAAAATAGTATTTTAGAGGACACATTTTCCCGGTTCAGCGGATGATAAGTAAATCATATATTCTGTCTCTTGACCAGGGGACTACCAGCTCCAGGGCCATACTTTTCAGCAGGGATGGTCAGCCTGTTGCTGCTTCGCAGAAGGAATTCACACAGATATTTCCGCAGCCCGGATGGGTGGAGCATGATCCTGATGAGATCTGGTCTTCCCAGGCCGGGGTAATTGCAGAAGTAATGGCCAGGTGCGGCGCTGACAGCTCTGAGATTGCTGCCATAGGCATTACGAACCAGCGCGAGACAACTGTTGTCTGGAACAGGAAGAGCGGCAGGCCGGTTTACAATGCAATAGTCTGGCAGGACAGGCGTACGGCAGGTCTCTGTGACAAACTCAGGGATGATGGACATGCTTCAATGATTTCAGACAGGACAGGTCTGGTTATTGACGCCTATTTTTCAGCCACAAAAATAAAATGGATACTTGATAACGTTGACGGCGCCAGAGAAGCTGCCGGCAGGGGCGAACTTGCGTTCGGAACAATTGACTCCTGGCTTGCCTGGAACCTTTCGGGAGGAAGATTGCATGTGACTGACGTTTCCAATGCATCCAGGACAATGTTGTTCAATATCCGGAACCTGGAATGGGACAACGACCTGCTCAGTCTGTTTGGCATACCTTCTTCAATGCTGCCGGAGGTACGTTCATCGAGCGAAGTTTACGGAACCGCAACAGGCCTCTTCACGAGCGGCATACCCGTAGCCGGGATGGCGGGTGACCAGCAGGCTGCATTGTTCGGACAGATGTGCCTGGAGGAGGGGATGGTCAAGAATACATATGGCACAGGCTGTTTCATGATGATGAACACCGGCAGCAAGCCGATGAAATCATCCAACAGGCTGCTGACAACCGTGGCCTGGAAAACAGGAAATGAAATTACCTACGCACTCGAGGGGAGCATCTTCATCGGCGGAGCAGTGATACAGTGGCTTCGCGACGGACTTGGAATCATAAAGCAGTCATCCGATGTGGAACAACTTGCCTCACTGGTGACCTCGGCTGAGGGAGTGTATTTCGTCCCCGCCTTTGCAGGCCTGGGAGCACCTTACTGGAACCAGCATGCCCGGGGTATAATTACCGGTCTTACGCGGGGTACAACCGCGGCCCATATTGCACGGGCAGCCCTTGAATGCATTGCCTTTCAGACCCTTGATGTATTGCTTGCAATGGAAAAGGATTCTGGATTGAATATAAGAGAGTTAAGAGTCGACGGCGGAGCTGCGGTCAATGACAGCCTGATGCAGTTCCAGGCTGACCTCCTTGAAGCGGATGTTGTCCGTTCCGGGGTCAGGGAGACTACTGCTGCCGGGGCAGCCTTTCTTGCCGGGCTGGCAACGGGTTACTGGAGCGGAACGGACGAGCTGCGGAGCCTCTGGCAGGCCGGACGCCATTTTTCACCAGGCATGAGAACCCCCGAAAGGGAGTCACTCATCCGGGGATGGAACCGTGCCGTGAACACTGCCATTGAATGGGCCGATGAGCCGGAGAAATTATGAATCATACATTAATATATTTTCACCCGGTGCCCAATTAAAAATCAGATTATGAAAAAATCAATCCTCCTGACTTCACTGATCTTGCTGTTCCTTGAACCGGGCCTGAAGGCCCAGGTTGCTGACAGTGCCGATGTATACATGATTACCTGCGCACCCGGCAATGCCAGTTACTCAATCTACGGGCATACGGCTTTGAGAATATCTGTCCGCCGCTCGGAGTTTGACAATGTTTACAACTGGGGAATCTTTGACTTTTCAACACCCAATTTCGTTTACCGCTTTGCAAAGGGAAAGCTTGACTATATGCTGGGAGCCTACAGCTACAAGCGGTTCCTTCAGGAGTATGTTGCCGAAGGAAGATCAGTCTGGTCACAGAAACTCAACCTGACTGCTGAGGAAAAGGAAAGGCTCTTCCTCCTTGTTAATGAGAATCTGAAACCTGAAAATGTGAAGTACAGGTATGACTTCTTCTTCGACAACTGTGCCACAAGAGTGCGTGACATCGTGGCCGCTGCTGCCACTGACACGGTAATATTCCCGGTGAAGAAGGAAAGCAAAACTTTTCGTGAGCTCATTGATCCCTTCCAGAAGGTGCTTCCGTGGCTTGATCTCGGAGCCGATATGCTCCTCGGGCTGCAGGCAGACAGGAAGGCATCAGTTGCTGATGAGATGTTCCTGCCCATGTTCCTGAGAGACAATTTCGCCGGCAGCGTTGTGGTCCATGACGGCAGACAGGAGCCCCTGACAGGACCCCTGGAGAAAGTCGTTGATATTCCGGCCACACCACCCACCCAAAAACCATGGGTGCCGCAAGCCGTTTTCTGGATTCTCTTCCTTTTCGTGGTTCTCATGACCTTCGTCTTCAAACGGCCCGGGCTGGAAAAAGTACTTGATTTTATACTCTTTCTCATTTTCTCAGTACTTGCCATCGTGCTGGTCTTTACCAATATCTTCTCCGAGCATGATGCTCTTCATTTCAACCTGCTCTTCCTCGGGATCAACATACTCATCCCGGTGCTGTCTGTAATGCTTGTTTTCGGCAAAAAATCAGTGAGTATGAGCAGGTTAGCTCTTACCGTTTCAGTCCTTTGGTTTCCGGTGGCTCTTATCGCCGGCCAGGGAATTAATCCTGCGCTGATACCACTGGTGCTTACAATCATGGTCAGGCTCTTCAGCCATTGTGACTTCGGGAAACAGGTTTAACACTTCTTTAACAACCTTTAACAAGGTTTTTTAATATCAGAAATGATCTTTGCGAAGCTTTTTAGCAGAGTAATTCAATTGAATAAACTATGGAACACACAACCGACATCAGGCTTCTGAATGAGAAGATCGAGAAGGAGAGCGCCTTTGTTGATCTCGTCAGGCAGGAGATAAACAAGGTAATTGTCGGGCAGCGTCATCTGACTGATTCGCTGCTGATAGGGCTGCTTTCGAACGGGCATATACTCCTCGAGGGCGTGCCGGGGCTGGCAAAGACTCTTGCCATCAAGACTCTTGCCTCGATAATTGACACTAAGTTCAGCAGGATTCAGTTCACCCCTGACCTTCTGCCTGCCGACCTGATCGGCACCATGATCTACAGCCAGAAAAGGGAGGAGTTTGTAGTCCGCAAGGGCCCCGTTTTTGCGAACTTCATTCTTGCCGATGAGATTAACCGTTCACCGGCGAAGGTTCAGAGCGCGCTTCTCGAAGCCATGCAGGAAAGGCAGGTGACAATAGGTGAAAACACATATCGCCTCGAGGAGCCGTTCATGGTACTGGCAACGCAGAACCCAATAGAGCAGGAGGGTACCTACCCGCTGCCCGAAGCGCAGGTTGACAGGTTCATGCTGAAGGTCGTGATAACCTATCCTGAAAAGGAGGAGGAGCGCCTGATCATCCGTGAGAACCTGGCAAGCGAATTCCCGGTGGCTAAAACCATCCTCAGGCCGGAAGATATAATCCGCGCCAGAGGCGTTGTCAGGGAGGTTTATATCGATGAAAAGATCGAAAACTATATTCTTGACATCGTCTTCGCTACCCGCCAGCCTGAGAAGTTCGGCCTTACGAAGTTCACCCCGCTGATTTCCTACGGTGCCTCACCAAGGGCAGGGATCAACCTCGCCCTGGCAGCCAAGGCATACGCCTTTATCAGGCGAAGGGGATTTGTGGTGCCTGAAGACGTTCGCGCACTATGCGCCGATGTGCTCCGTCACAGGATAGGACTGACGTATGAAGCTGAGGCAGAGAATATCTCCCAGGACCAGATCATTGCAGAAATTCTTAATACTGTTGAAGTTCCGTAGCCTGATGAAGAAATTGCAGCTGTCGAAAAGATGGTAAATCAGATGGTGAGAGTCAATTCTGTTTTGGACGAACATCGTGCTGTTAGCATGGAAAATGCAAAACAAATGGGTGCTCTTGCATTTTTTGGAGAAAAATACGGCGACAAAGTACG
>DAIDJT010000169.1 GCA_027451265.1 Bacteroidales bacterium
ATTTCCAAATGTCTTTTATGCTAAAAACTTCACCTGTCCCTACAATTATTTCTCCGTTGCTGTCTTCGAAACCCACGCTTACAATCTCACCAGAATACTCCGCTTTTCTCCAAATCCACTCCCAGTTTTTGTAATAATCTATAGTATGCATGGTTACAGGACCCAATAGCAGATCAACTAGGTCTCCATCGGGAGTATAAACGGGTATATAATAATCATTCCAATCATAATAGTATGAAATTGCGCCCGTACCATTTACGTAGCTCTGTGCAGATAGTTGGGTTAATCCAATGCCTGATAAAAGGCATAGCATAATTAATGTCTTTGTTTTCATAGTCGAAATGTTTTAGTTAATACTAAATCTTTGTACAAAGTTCAACCTAAATTTTGTAACGGACTTTTCTCTGCGTCCCAAAAATTGTTCTCTGTGTGCCAAAATCAACAAAAAACCCCCGGAACCGGTTTCCGAGGGCTGCCATTATAAAAGGTGTTTGTTATGTTAATTTATTATGATGAGTATGTTCATTTTAAAGTGCGTTCCATGTGCCGGCTACTTCCCGATACAAAACTTGGAGAATATCTCCCCGAGGATATCATCAGGGGTGATCCGGCCGGTGATCTGACCGAGATAGTAGATAGCCTGGCGCACATCCGTTGCTATCAGCACGGTAGGGATCCCGTCACGGAACCCGTCAAGAACCCTCTGCAGGCTGTCAGAGACATTTTTCAGGGCTTCATAATGCCTTGCATTTGTAACAATATATTGCGGGTTGTCAAGCCTGCCGGTCTCAACAGATGAGATGAGTTCCTTCCTGATCTCCTCAATGCCGGAGGAGTCCCTGGCAGAAACAAACAGGGCAGGGCAGGAGCAGAGGTTCCTGAGCTCACGCTTCAGGGCTGAAGCAGCACTTCGGGTAATAAGGTCAGATTTATTGACTATCACGATGACACGCGCTTCGCTGTTTCCCATAATCTCATCGATACCGGCAGCCAGCCGGACAATGCTCTCTGCAGTGTCAGTGGCCTCGGCAACAGCAAGCACAATGCTGGCAGCCCTTAGCTTAATATGCGTACGCTCAATGCCGAGCTCCTCGATCTCATCACCGGCCTGCCTCAGTCCGGCGGTGTCAATGAACCTGAACAGGAAACCACCCAGGTGAAGCACCTCTTCAATTGTGTCACGTGTGGTGCCGGGGATCCCGGATACTATGGCGCGCTCTTCCTGCAGAAGGACGTTAAGCAGTGATGACTTACCCACATTCGGCCTCCCGGCAATCACAACCGGGATTCCATTCCTGATTGCGTTGCCCAGCCGGAAGGAGGAGGCCAGCCTGTCAACCATATCCTTGGTCTTTATCACCGTCCCGGTCATTGCAAAACGGTTGGCAAACTGAACATCCTCCTCGCTGAAGTCGAGCTCCAGCTCAATGAGTGATGCAAAGGTGATGAGCTCCTGCCTGAGCTTCTCTATCCCTTCCGAAAAACCTCCGCGGAGCTGTGAGACAGCAAGGCGGTGAGCGGCTTCCGAATCGGCGGCTATGAGGTCAGCAACCGCCTCAGCCTGTGAAAGGTCCATTTTGCCATTCATGAAAGCCCTCATTGTATACTCTCCCGGACTTGCAGTTTTAACCCCCTTTTCAATGAGAATTTCAATTATACGGCGCTGGATAAAAGGGGAGGCATGACAGCTTATTTCAACCATATCCTCCCCGGTATAGGAGTGAGGGGCCCTGAATACGGAAATCAGGACCTGATCAATTAATTCTCCATGCGAAGATATAGTCCCATATATTAATGTGTACCCCTTCGCTTTGGATACATCTATTTCTTTATCAATTGGTTGGAATATTTCAGCAAGGGTTTCAACGGCACCTTTTCCGGAAACTCTTATCAATGCTATGGCACCCCCGCCGGAAGTGGCTGTGGCGCATATTATATTACCCTTTTGTACCTCGTTCATGCCGGGTACAAAGGTAATTGAAATCTACCGCGAGAGGTTGTCAGCAATGAAGGTATTATCCGGGATCAATGCTGAAGTGTTTACCTGGTCAAATTTGACCCTTGAACTTCTGCCATTGATGTGGTTTACCGCAAGCATATCTGTCATGATATACCCCTCTTTTCCGCTGATGGGCTGGGTGGCCACAATCTCAATCGTCTTGAACAATGTATTGTCAAAATTATAAAAGTCGATTTTCTTTGTTTTCAGGCTGCTCATTTCAAGATATGTCACTTTGCGCGAGTAACCATATTCACCGGCTTTATCGTCATCGACGGGAACACTCTCTATCATCCATGTACCCGATTTCCCTGATTCCGGCATATGCCTGATCCTGAAGTCGGCATTGCTTCCGGTTGACATGTCTGCATTTGAGAACTCGGAGCTCATGAAGCTCTTTCCCTTTTCAGTGCTGACAATACGTCTTGTCTTTTTCAGTGCAGGAAGGTAGATCCACATGTCATCCTGGGTGTTCTTGTTGTCAATGATAAGCATAGCCGTGCCCCGCACATCAGCCGGATCAAGAAACTTCACCATCCGCTTGATTGTACCGTCGTCGTATGACTTGGTGATCATATTCAGCTTTCGTGTCCTGACGGCGCCGCTCTTCTCGGTAATAGTCAGGGAAACGTCAGACTGAATGTTTCCTGACATCGTCAGGTCACGGCTTTTATCCATCAGTTGCACGGGATCTGACAGCTGAGCCAGTGTGGCCTGCAGTGACAGAACCGACAGTGCTGATAAGAGGAATAACATCTTTTTCATTATTTTCCATGTTTTTGTTGTTGCGTTTGACATTTGTCTCAATGAATGAAGGTTTGAAATAAAGCATGAAGGCCGGCATCACTATAATTGCATACAACAGGCAAGAGCCAATTGCAAGCAGAGTCAGGTAGCCGAAGAATCTTATTGACAGGAACCCTGACAGGAAGGTGGCAGAGAAACCTGCCATAACGCTAAGACCATTGATGACGATGCTCCTTCCTGTGGTCCTGTAGGTAGCAGAGACCGCCTCGGGTGGCGTGAGCCCTTTGCCCAGTTCAATCTTGTATCTCCACAGGAACTGGATTGTGAAATCGACACCGACTCCTATCATTATGGAAGAGAGGAGGGCGGTGGCCGCGTCAATGGCGACTCCGGTTATTCCCATGACACCAAATTGGATCAAAATTGATGCTGCAAGGGGAATGGATCCGGTAAGCCCGCCCTTCACTGACCTGAAAATGATTGCCAGAAGGATAAACACCGTAATGAGGGCAAAAACCAGTGAGGAGACCTGTCCGTTAATGATTTTCTGTGCAAAATCATTCATGATGAATGCATACCCTCCTGTAGTCACCCTGGCAGGGAAACCTGCCGTAAAGCTTTTTATGTCATCCCTGAGATGCCGGACTGTTTTGTTTTCCGGGTCAGACAGGCGGACGAGGAGATGAGCCCTGGTGTTTTCAAAGTTCATCAGTTGTTTGAAATCATCCGGGTTGCCGCTCATGTTATAAAGCTCGAACATCTGGGCAATGGCTTCACCTGATGACGGAATCATGTCATAACCCTCCTCCGTGGGTTCATAAAGTGCCTTGCTCATCTCCCTTACGACATCTGATATTGAATAGACACTTCCGACACCCTCTGACACCTTCAGATGGTGAGTGAGCTCATCTATCTTCTTCATGACGACGGGATCCTTGATGTCACCGCTGATCATCACCGAGATTGTCTGCGATCCGCCGAACTTTGTATTGATTATTTCTGCCGCTTCTCTTACAGGGTGTTTTTTGGGGAAGTAATTCTCCTGGTTGGTGTCAATCCTCAGGAAAATAATGCCGGTACCCAGAAGAAGTGTCAGCATCAGCGACACCAGTAGAACTCTTCCGGGACGTTTGATTACGACTTTGGAGATTTTCAACAGGGTACGGTTGATCAGGTCATTTTTATGCGATGGTGCCGGGCGGAGTTTTCTGCCGGGAATGTGCTGCAGATAAATCAGTGACGGAATCAAAAGAAGGCTCATTGCCAGCGCAAGGCCTACACCCGTTGCTGCCAGAACGCCAACCTGCCTGGCCGGAATGATTGAATGGGTCAGAAGGCCGAGCAATCCGGCTATGGTGGTAAGTCCGCTGAACAGCACCGGCATATTCAGCGATCCGGTTATTGACCTGACTGTTTCCTTACCTGTCAGGGTGAGGTCAGACCGCATGAGTTCCTGGTGCCTGGCCACCAGGTATATGCCGTAATTATTTGCAACCGAAATAAGTATGATGGGAGCCAGGCACATGATGATGGAAAACTTCCATCCGAAAAGCGGTATCAGGCCCATGGTGAAAGCAGTTGAAAGTATCACCACGGAAAATGGAATCAGAACGCTCCTCCAGTCACCGAGTGACAGCTTCAGGACTGTCAGCATGATTACAAGGGCCAGGGGGATCAGGATCATTGCATCATGATTCACATCCGAGGTGATTAATTGCCTTATATAGGGAAGCCCGCCCTTCAGGATACGGGCATCACCCCGGGATGAACCAATTACAGAGTCAATTTTGCTGAGGGTCTCAAGCTCAGGAACATCAGACCTGACGGTTCCTGTGATAGCAGCAGCCGTCATGTCTGACGAAACCACAATGTCACGGGCAAACGGGTTTGACAGTATTTCCTGCCTGAGGTCTTCCATCCCGTCGGCCGTCTCCGGTATCTGATCAATAAGCGGATCAACCACCATCATCCCGTCCCTGCCCTCTATCTTTCGTGCAGTATAAACTGAGTTGACAGTACCGATGCCCTCAATTCTTGAGAATGCCCGGTCGATCTCCCTTACCTGCCGAAGGTCGCCGGGTTTGAGGATTGTAGAGTCGGTAAACAGAACCATGATCATGTCCTGGACCCCGAATTCCTTCTCAATGGAGTCATTGGTGACCCTCGAAGCCATGTTCCGCGGGATATAGTTTCTGATGTCCGGATCAGTCTCTGAAGATGGTATTAGCAGACCCATCCCCACCGCCATGGCAACCGACACTGCTATTATAACCCACCTGTATTTTATGATAAAGTCTGTCATCGTCTTAAAAATCTATCCTGATGGAAAAGTATACCGCTTTCATAAAGTCATCAATAATGTCGTACATTCCGCCGTTGGCCCCATGGTAGTATTCATAGCCGGCACTGAGAGTAACCCCGTCAGAAGGCTTGAATTTCACGACGGGGCGCACTGCCAGGTCTCCGGAGGTGAAGTTGTAAACCGCAGTGATTGAAGGGACCAGTCTTCCATACAGCAGGTCAGTCTCCATCCTCAAACCTGCTGAATGATAGTACTTATGCAGCTGGTTGTTATACAGTCTGTTGAATGCTTCTATCTGAAGCCTTGTAAACTCAACCGGGTCAAAACCCGGTGTGCTGAAGAGCTCCATCAGCTGTTGCATATCAGGTTCTGTACCCAGGATCGGGTCATACGGAGACTCGTAGAAATCGAGAACCTTTTTCCCGGAGTACTCGGCTGTCACCCTTACAGCACCGGGAGTCCAGTCGAGACCAGCCACCCATTCAAACTGTCTGAAGGGAACCTCCTCATTGACTTCTTTCTCTTCAGCCGGGGTTGTGAGAGCGACAGCGCCTCTCAGCACAAAGGGAGACACTGTTGTTTCAAAATCGAAGCCGGTACTGCTTATTATGTAAGGAACTCCCCTGACCGAGATTGCAGGTTGCAGGGGATTACTATAATCGGCATTTACCAGTGTCAGTCCCGGCATTAGGTCAGGACCGTGATAATACTGCATGCCTGCGTCAAAAGCACTGAATGTGAAATCGCCCC
>DAIDJT010000170.1 GCA_027451265.1 Bacteroidales bacterium
AGGAGGAAGATTATTAATCCCTCAAATACTCCAAACAATAAAATGGATTCCATTTTATAATCAGGTAGTCAAAACGATATACCAAATTACTTTTTTCCTTTAAGAAATGCGTTGCCAATTATTAACAATTATTTGAAATATTCCATTTGAAATGACCCGGGTGTGCATTAATTGGTGGGCTGATTGCAATCCGAAGGGTGGCGGATCACGGATTTCCATGGGTGAAGATTCGGGGTAGGAAGATTGCCTGGTCCGGAGCTGCAGCCCAATAAAAATCCACCACCGGGAAACCGGTGGTGGTCATTTTTCTCCAGTCGGGGTGAGAAGACTCGAACTTCCGGCCCCTACGTCCCGAACGTAGTACGCTACCAACTGCGCTACACCCCGTTTTAACCTCCGTATCCGCCAGCCGGCGGAGAATGAGGTACTTTCTCTCCGTATCAGCCAGCAGGCGGAGAAGGAGAACTACCTGAACAAAATTCAGGTTCGCAAAAATAATAAAATTTTTATCCTGAAGGAACTTTTTGACTATTTAAGAGTCAGCTCCGCAATCTTCCGGTGCAGGTCGTTGCTGCTCACCGGCTTGGGCAGGTAATCAGTACATCCTGCCTCCATGGCCCGCTTCCTGTCATCAGGGAACGCATACGCTGTGACTGCCACAATCGGCAGGGCAGAATAAGCATCCTCGGCACGCAGCCTGCGAGTCAGCGAGAGACCGTCCTCATCACCCTTCAGGGAGATGTCCATAAGCACAAGATCAAATTGCCTACCGTGAATCTGATCCCATGCCTCCGCAGCTGAATCGGCCACAGCCGTGTCAAACATGCCAGACAGCAGTTTGGTGAAATAGAGCTGGCTGTGCGGGTCATCCTCAACAATGAGGATAGCCATGCGCTTTGATGATGACGGGTCCTTCATATCCTGATCAGTTTGTAAGATAAAGATCCCAGTTTAATCTTCTCTCCGTGATGGAGCCCCGTGTTCCAGTCGGTGTTGCCGTGTGCAATCCGGAACTTGTCTGCCCCGCGGAGATCATTGTCTTTATCCTTCTCCCGCAAATGCCATGCCGCAGGTGCTTCCATCACCATATCGGCGCATGCCTTGTCCAGAGCCACAGGGTCTGTGGACGCTGCAATTCCTATATCCTCCACCAGCGGCATGTCATTGTGCCCCCAGCAGTCGCAGTCGGGGGAGACATCCATTATGAAGTTGACATGCAAAGCTGGCTTGTCCTTCACCACAGCATAGGCATATTCGGCAATCTTTCTGCTCAGGGTGTCACCCCCGGAGCTCCACAGTACCCTGGCAGCATCAAACTGGCAGACAGCCACGCACTGGCCGCAGCCCGTGCATTTGTCATTATCAATGAAAGCCTTGCGGTCATCACCCAGGTGAACGGCATCATGCGCACAGTTGATGACACAGATGTTGCATCCTGTGCAGTTCTTTGGGCAGATGAACGGCGGGTTCCCCGAATGCTGGAAGAGTTTTCCTCCGACAGAAGCACAGCCCATCCCCAGGTTCTTTAGCGCACCGCCGAAACCGGTCTGTTCATGGCCCTTGAAGTGGCTGAGCGAGATTATAATGTCAGCATCGGCGATGGCTGTGCCGATCATTGCTTTCAGCGTATATTCGAGGTTGACCTCTATCTCCCGGTAGTCAGTACCTTTGATGCCGTCGCCTATTACAACATGGCAACCTGCACTCAGCGGATTGTAACCGTTGGAGAATGCTGCGTCAAGGTGGTCCGGTCCATTGCTCCTTTCTCCGGAATAAAGGGTGTTGCAGTCGGTAAGGTAGGGTTTTCCGCCCTTCTCCTTCACCATGGCAGCCACCCGTGCTGCGAAGTTGGGCCTGAGGTATGCCAGGTTGCCCGGCTCGCCGAAATGGACCTTGATCGCGGTCATTTTCCGGTTGAAATCGATGTTATCAAATCCGGCAGCCTTCACCAGCCTTTCCAGCTTCTTCAGCAGGTTCAGCGATGAGGTGCTGTGCATATCGGTGAAATATACCTCAGAAGGTCCCATCAGTTATAAAACGGTTTCCGTCAGACGTTAAGTATGTCAATAATGTCAACAAGGTGCTGGTTCAGTCCCTTATGCTGTTTGACGGCTTTCCTGAAGGGAACCAGCACAATTTCGTCATTCTGCAGCCCTACCATTACGCTCTGCTGTCCGTCAAGGAGTGCCTCCACTGCCGCGTTGCCCAGTCTGCTGGCGTTTACGCGGTCAAGGGCTGACGGGGATCCTCCGCGCTGCAGGTGCCCCAGGACAGCCACTCTCACCTCGTAGCCCTTGAGCTGTGGTTTGAGTCTCTCTGCCAGAGCAATGGCACCGCCCTCCTCGTCGCCTTCGGCCACTATGATGATGTTGCTTGATTTCTTTCTTCTGTTGCCTGTCTCAATCATTTTGGAGATGTCACGGGCTTCACCTTTGATCTCCGGCATGATGATGGCTTCGGCTCCGCTGGCTATACCGCTGTACAATGCGATATGACCTGCCTCGGCCCCCATCACCTCAACAAAGAACATGCGGTTGAGGGCACTGGCCGTGTCACGGATCTTGTCAACAGCCTCCACCACGGTATTTAGCGCGGTGTCATATCCTATTGTATAGTCAGTGCCGAAGATATCATTGTCTATCGTGCCGGGTACACCCACAAACGGAATGTCGAACTCTTCATTAAACAGGCTCGCTCCCTTGAATGAGCCGTCACCCCCTATCACAACTACTCCGTCAATCCCTGCCGCCCTGAGATTGTCATATGCAATCTTCCTCCCCTCGGGGGTGCGGAAAGCGTCGCAGCGTGCTGTCTTAAGTATGGTGCCGCCCCGCTGGATGGTGTCTGACACCGAATGCGCGTAAAGCGGTTTGAAATTGGCATTGATCATCCCCATGTAGCCGTGCCTGATGCCGACCACCTCAAGTCCGTTATATATTGCAGTGCGCGTCACAGCGCGAATGGCTGCATTCATTCCGGGAGCGTCTCCACCCGATGTGAGAACGCCTATCTTCTTAATTTTCCCCATTGTAACTATTATTTATTGACGGTGCGAAATTACTACAATTTCATGCATTATCAATTTGGAAAGCAACAATATCATATTGCGGCGATAAGGTCCGCAACTTCCTGTATCAGCCATCCCGGGGTTGAGGTGGCCCCGCATACTCCGGCACTGGCGGCATTATGAAACCATTCGCTGTTCAGCTCGCCGGGTGAAGAGATAAAGTGGGTGCGGGGATTCACCTTGAGGCATACCTCGAAGAGCATACGGCCGTTGGAACTGTTCCTGCCGCTCACGAAGATGATCACATCATGCTTCATTGCGAACTCTTTCAGCCGCGGCTCGCGCCCCGATACCTGCCTGCAGATTGTGTTATGCACTTTCAGGTTGGAGGATGAATGGTCAGATGTGACCTTTTCCATGTTGAGCCTGATGATCTCGGCCACCACCTCATACTGCACCTTGCTTTTGGTTGTCTGTGAGAAGAGAAAGACCGGTCTTGAATAGTCTATCCGGTGCAGGTCACCCTTGCCCGTCACAAGTATGCCCCGGGGTCCGGCTGCGCCCATCAGCCCGATGACCTCGGCATGACCTTCCTTGCCATAAATGACTATCTGTCCTTTCTCTGCACGTGACAGTTCGGCCACCTTCCTGATCTTCTCCTGCATGGAGTGCACTATGGGACAGGTGGCATCAATTATTGTGATATTGTTCTCTGCAGCCTTTGCGTAGGTTGACGGGGGCTCTCCGTGCGCCCTGATCAGCACCTTGCAGTCATGCAGCTTTTCAAATTCTTCATACGTGATTGCCTTCAGACCGAGGCCGGTCAGCCGTGCCACCTCGATGTCATTGTGCACTATCTCACCGAGGCAAAAGACGGTTTCCCCCGCGCGGAGGGCCTCCTCTGCTATCATAACCGCATTCTGCACCCCGAAGCAGAATCCGGAACCCGGTTCCACATCAACTTTCATTAATCCTGTTTTTGTAAAGCTCCCTGAACCAGACCATCTGTTCTTCGGGAGTCATGTCACTGTTGTCAAGCACCACCGCATCATCAGCCCTGCGCAGAGGGCTGACCTGGCGCGATGAGTCAATCCGGTCACGATCATTTATATTTTTCCTCACCGCCTCAAGGTCGGCCGGCAACCCCTTGCTCACCAGTTCGAGGTACCTGCGCTGTGCCCTCACTTCAGGGCTGGCGGTCATAAATATCTTCAGCCTGGCACCAGGAAAGACCACGGTACCGATGTCACGGCCATCCATTACCACACCTCCGCCGGCGCCCATGGCCCTTTGCAGTTCCACCAGCCTGGCCCTGACGCCGGCAATGGTACTGACAGGGCTGACATTGTCCGAAACCTCCCGGTCACGTATCTCCCTCTCCACCTTCTCACCGTTCAGGTAAGTTGCAGAGAATCCCGTTTCGGGGTCAGGCCTGAATGTGATGTCAATACCGGGCAGCGCCTGCAGTATCCCGGCCTCATCGGCAATACCGTCTCCTGCCATTCCGCGCCTCAGGGCGAAGAGGGTCACGGCCCTGTACATTGCCCCGGAGTCGATATAAATATATCCCAGTTCCCTGGCTATCGCTTTCGCGAAAGTGCTCTTGCCGCATGACGAAAAGCCGTCAACGGTAATGATTATTTTTTTATTCTTCCTTGTCATTGTCTCCTTAAGGTTAGAACGAAACGCCGCCGTTATGGTTCACCGGGGGCTGTTTTTTAAATATGATTTCCGGTCTCAGTGTCACTGTAATATGGTTTGATCCCCCTGCGTGGTGGAAGGCGTCATGTGCATACGCCAGCTCAAAGGCTTTCGTGCGTATGCCGAACCCTGCGGTAAACCCTGCCATGCCGGTGTGCTGTCCGGTGCGCATCTCAGCTCTGCGCTGGTAGTTCAGCCCTGTCCCTATCCAGAATGATTCTGACGGAAGAAGCTCAACGCCCAGCACCATGTGTCTGAGCACATCCTCACCGAAACCGCCGGCAGGTGTATCATCTTCAGTATCGTACTCGTGGGTCAGGTCAGGCTTCTCAAGGTGTCTTAAGGTGAGTGAAAAGCTGAAGGGGGCGTGGGCAAGCCTCCTGGAGACTCCGGCGATTATCTCAAATGGGAGGGGCTCACCTCCGTTCCCGGTGTAACCGGTCAGTTGCAGTCCTGCATTGCGGATCACCAGCCCGGCATCCAGCAAAAGCCTGTCACTGTGCCAGGCAACACCGATATCTGCACAGAGGCCTGCTGAAAAATACCGTTCGAGGGTTGAGATGACCGGCTTGAGGTTGACACCCACGGTCAGGGATGAATCTATCTGCCATGACCAGATGATGTTAAAGGCGTATTCGGCCGCAGTGAAGTTCCCGGTGATATTACCCGCCTCGTCTGCCTCGGTGAATGTGCCGTAGGAAATAAAACTGACCCCGCCGGCAAATGTGCCCGCAACAGCTGTCTCATGAGCCCAGGAAGCATAGCCGTATTTTATTCCGGCCACCCATGTCGAGAAGCTGAGGGAGATGTCATTGTCCATTGTGCTGTTCAGCAGCGCCGGGTTGAAGTAAGGCAGGCTCAGGTCACTGCGGACAGACGAGACGGTAATGCCGCCTGTGGCATTGGCAAATGCTGAATGGCTAATGTTCAGGAATTCATATGTGTTGTCGCCTCCGGTCTGGCTCTTAAGAGGCGGACAGGTCGCAGCCATGAGAAGCAGTAGGGCGACAGCCCGGAGCCGCGGAGCAGCATAGGTGGGAAGCAGCCTGGGAGCCCTGTACTTCATCGTGATAATGATTAAAGACAAAG
>DAIDJT010000171.1 GCA_027451265.1 Bacteroidales bacterium
AGGAAGTAGCGGTCATGGGTTATGCATATCACGGTTCCCCTGTACTGACGCAGGTGCGCCTCAAGCCACTGCACGCTCTCGGCATCAAGGTGGTTGGTAGGCTCGTCAAGCAGCAGAACGTCAGGCTCGAGCAGCAGCAGCCTGCAGAGAGCCACGCGACGGCGTTCGCCTCCTGAAAGGATGTTTACCGGTGTGGAGGGATCCGGGCAGTTAAGGGCATCCATGGCGCGTTCGAGCTTATGCTCAAGATTACAGCCGTCAAGGGCATCAATCTTCTCCTGCAGCACGGCCTGCCTTGCCATAAGCTTTTCCATGGCATCAGGGTTCTCATACACCTCCGGCTCGCCAAAACGGAGATTGATCTCCTCATACTCCTTCAGCACCGAGACCACCTCCGCGGCACCCTCCTCCACTATCTCGCGGACGGTCCGGCTTTCGTCCATCAGCGGATCCTGAGGCAGATGACCGACGGTATAACCCGGGGAGAAGACAACCTCGCCCTGGAACTCCTTCTCGAGGCCTGCAATGATCCTCAGCAGGGTTGATTTACCCGAGCCGTTCAGACCAATTATGCCGATTTTGGCGCCAAGAAAGAATGAGAGGGATATATCCTTGATTACCTGCTTGTGAGGCGGGTAACTCTTGTTAACCCGGTACATTGAAAAAATGATCTTTTTGTCGTCTGCCATGATCATAATGTTAGACAACAAAAATAATCATTTTGTCTGCCATTTCAGATTAAGACCTGCAGGGTCGAACCTGACCACAAACCGGTGGTGAGCCCGGTGATCGCAAATCACGCACCCATAGTGCCGGTACCCTCGGACTTTCAGACCCTCAGACCCTGAGACCTTCAGACCCTGAGACCTTCAGACCTTCAGACCCTCAGACTTTCAGATCCTCAGACTTTTCCGGGGCACCCCTTTTCAAAGAGGGAGATGGTCTCCGACTGTACCAGGACCCATATAATGTACACTCCCTTGAGTGTGCCTATTGGTACGTTGAGAAGGCCCATGGCAGCCATGATGAGAGTCAGTATCCTGGCCCATGGCTTGCAATAGAAGAGGCCCACACCACCGGCAATCATCGCTCCTCCGAAAAGGAGCATCAGTACGACAAGCGGAGTAGAAATTATACCCAGAACCTTAAGCGCGGTCGGGTCATCAACAAACTGATCAATGAATCCGAACAGGATTGCTATTGCCAGGGCACCGAGAACAAGGAACGAACCGAAAACAATCTGCAGTATGCCTGCAATGTTGACATGTTTCTTCATCCTGTTCTCTTCAACGGTCACCACTGTGGATGATGAGGTATTCTCTTCCATGATATGAATGGTTTTAGGTTTTCTGTTTTCACAATAATGACTCCAATTTAAGAAAAATGCTGCACATTACCTGCCATACTAATTGCTTACCTTTACCGTTATTTCAGAAATCTCAGCCATGAAAAAATTACTATACGCCGCCTCACTGGTTATAATCGCCTGTACCTTCAGTTCATGCGAGATCCTGGGTGACGGATGCCAGGTCTGCCAGACGGTCTCCTATGAGAACGGAAACGCCATTGCCTGGGGTACAGAGGCAGAATACTGCGGACAGGACCTGCTAAACATCAAGGCAATCGCGCCCTCCACAGTGAATGGTGTCACAACCTACTGGGAGTGTCGCTGACATTTCTATAACGCTGATTAGACGGGCATTCCCCGCCTATTAATTTCCTGTTTAAAAGTTGTTGTTAATAAGTTGTTCTTAAAGTTGACATTTGCGGCAGAAATGTTTAACCTTGTTATTCCTCGCCGGATAACTTTACGTGGAGTTCGGAAAATTAACCCCGGGTTCACTTTATAGACATGCTTAACATCACAGGCAAACGGATAGCCATTGTTGAGGACGATGCTGCATCCCTGAAGTATTATGAGACTTTGCTCAGGGAGACCGGAGCAGATGTCATTACCTATCGCAACGGGAAGGAGTTTGTCGAGGCCATTACCACAGGCAGAGAGCACTTCGACCTTGTTTTCATGGATTTTCTTGTACCGCTGGTAAACGGCATTGAATGCACAAGGGCATTCCGTCAGGTCAACCGTTCTGCGCCGGTGATTCTAATCACTGCATATTATTCCGAGCAGACCAGGAACGAAGCGTATATAGCAGGCTGTACCGAATACAATCTAAAGCCTGTTTTTCCGGATAAGATCCACCTTATCCTTGAGAAGTACCTGGCACCCCGGCCTGCGTACCAGATGTATGACTGAGAACCAGCAGGCAACAGACAATAGTGAAAAGGGACCCCAATTGGAGTCCCTTTTTGCATTCAGTATCTATTTAATAACCTGCAGGCCTGCAATCTTCATGTTATTGCCAACACTAATGCCTGTTGCCTGCTGCCTCCTGCCTGTTATTATTGCTGACTTAAACTGCCGTACCTGGCATATAGTTCATTATACCTGGTGTTGATCTCTTCAGCAAGGGCAGTCTCACCGTTATCAAAGCATATCCTTATGGCCTGGACCATCATCTGCAGCCCGTTGGTGATCTCAGGTCCGGCATAAGAAGCAACTGACGGCCTCTGGTCAAGCAGGTATCCTGACCGCCCGGCATAATAATCCGCAAACTTGCGTGCAAGCTCCCTTGCCTTCTCCCTGTCGCCGGTTGCAAAGCAGGCCGAGATGACATCATTAAAATAATAGTCATAGCCCAGCTTTGACACCGGGAATAGTTCAAGACACCTGTCAATGACCTGTCGTGCCCTGGCGGTATCACCTTCAGCCACGAGCGCCCTGGCAAGCCTGGCATGATTCAGGCGTGCCCTGACAACAGTGAGGGTACGGTTATGATAATGATCGATGTAAACATCCGGGTCATTGGCACCCTTCCAGGAGAACCGGTTCATCATGTTTTCGTAGAGAATGTCAGTATCAATGCTGCCATACTCGAACCAGCTCTTGTTGACCCCCTTCACAGGTACCAGGCGGTATGCCAGCCCTTCAAGCCGGAAGTATTCCTCAAGACCCAGGGCATCCTCCGTCTGGCCGGTTACGAAATAGATCGGACGATCCCAGTCATTGTGTGCCAGTATGTCAAGTACCAGGAGCTGGTTCTTCATTATCCACGAACCCTTGAGAGTTATGTCAATATAAGGCACAATCTTGTCAGCATCCTCCGGCCTGACGGTACCATTGGCCAGTACCTTCGCGGAATCAACCGGAATGCGAATCGTGCGGGTGGGAATGTACCAGATATCTTCGCCGTACAGCTTGAGCTTTGACACTTCGCTGCCACTTGTGATGAAATTCATCACCTCTTTTGCCGTTGCCGGTTCCTTCACCTTCTCCAGGACGGCAACCTGGTTATTGACTCCGTCATAGTACAGCTCTTTTGGCAGGCTGACGGGAAGAGGTTCGGAAGTATAGGCTTTGTACTTCATCTGGTCAATATACCAGTCAGTGTTGAGCAGCATAAGGTTGCACACCCTGACGTCAGTGCGGACACCCTCTACCTCCTGGGCATACCAGAGGGGGAATGTATCATTGTCTCCACCCGTAAATATTATGGCATTGGGGGCGCACGTGTTGAGGTAGTTGAACGCAACATCCCTTGCCAGGTATCTCCCGGAGCGGTCATGATCATCCCAGTTCTGTGATCCCATCAGGGCGGGGACGGCAGCAAAGGCCAGGACAGAGGCAATGACTGCAGCAGGGGTCTCGCCGGCCGCCTTTCGCAGGAGTTCAAAGAGAGCCAGCACCCCGAGACCGATCCATATCGTAAAGGCGTAAAATGAAGCTGCATAGGCATAATCGCGTTCCCGCGGCTGGTTGGGATACTGGTTCAGATAAATGACGATGGCCAGGCCTGTCATCACAAACAGCAACAACACTATCCACCAGTTGCGGACATCGCGGTTGAAGTGCCACAGGAACCCCACAAGCCCCAGCAGAAGGGGAAGAAGGTAATACTTGTTCCGTGACGGGGCATTCTTCATATCATCAGGCATACCCTTCACAGATCCGGTCCGGGGTGCATCCAGAAAGTCAATCCCTGTTATCCAGTTCCCGTTAACCGGCCCGCCGGTACTCTGAATATCGTTCTGCCTCCCGCTGAAGTTCCACATGAAGTACCGGAAATACATGAATCCCATCTGGTACCTGAACATGAACCCGAGGTTCTGGCCAAACGTCGGAACCCTCAGGGTTGTTGTCTCTCCTGTCTGGGGATCCTTTACCTTAACCGGCTTCCCGCCGGAGCCCACATAACTTTCGTACTCCCTTACATGATCCGGAGAATTACTCCACATTCTCGGGAAGATTGTCATGAACCTCTCATCATACTTCGTTATTGTTTCACGGTTGGTGATTATGTACCTGCCGCCCGAAGGATTGTAAGTAGGCTTGCCTTTGACATAATCAGTCACCGGGGCATTGTAATATTGCCCGCGGAAAAGCGGCCGCTGGCCATACTGCTCACGGTTAAGATAATAAAGCAGCGCGAAGGGATTTGACGGATTATTCTCATTCATCGGAGGATTTGCCGTGGACCTGATAACGATTACCGCGAAGCTCGAATAACCGATCACGATGACCAGAAGGGCAGTCATTATGGTGTTCAGAGCTGCTTTCTGCTTTGTTGAGAGAAGCCAGGCGCCATAAATAATTGCAGCCAGGAAAACCAGATTTAACAGCAATGAGCCGGTAAGCAACCATATGCCCGACAGGAGCAGTGTTGCTCCCGCAAGGAGGAATATCCTCAGTTTGTCACTGTGTGTGAAGCTGTACCATACCGAAAGCACCAGTGCGGCAATGAAGAGAAACATGTGGATATACATTCCGCTGTTGAACGGCAAGCCCAGGCTGTTGACGAAAAACAGCTCGAAGGCGGAGGTTACCCTGACGATGCCGGGGATGATGCCGTACATGATAAGCACCAGCACCATTAACGACACAACCAGTGACACTGTAAAACCTTTCCAGGAGAACTCATACTTGCGGAAGTACCAGATAAAGACGATGGCAGGTATGGCAAGCAGGTTTAGCAGGTGGACGCCAATGGACAGACCCATCATGAAAGCGATCAGTATGATCCATCTGTCGGCATGGGGCTCGTCGGCCACATCTTCCCATCTCAGCATTGCCCAGAATACCACGGCAGTGAAGAGTGAAGAAGTTGCATAAACCTCTCCCTCCACTGCGGAGAACCAGAATGTATCGGAAAAAGCGTATGCCAGCGCACCTGTCAGACCGGCACCGAGAACTGCAATGATCCTGCCGGGGGTGTAGTCAGTTTCCTCCTTGAGGAATATCCTCCGGGCAAGGTGAGTGATTGACCAGAACAGAAACAATATTGTCAGTGCGCTTGCCAGGCCTGACATGGCATTGACCATCATAGCCACCTTTGACTCATCGGCTCCGGCGAAATTGGAAAAGAACCTTCCCAGTATCATGAAGAAAGGAGCCCCGGGCGGGTGCCCGACCTCAAACTTGTGCGCGGAAGCAATGAACTCACTGCAGTCCCATAGGCTCATGGTGGGCTCAATTGTCATCAGGTAGGTGAATGCCGCAACGGCAAAGACCGCCCAGCCAAGGATATTATCCCAAAGCCTGTATTTCTTTTTCATAACCGTTCTGTTTCAGTTCCGGATTTATCCGCACGAAAATAATAAGATTTTGCCGTGTACCCGTAGATATCGGCCATTTTTGGTATTTTTGGACAAACTGCCCTGCATGCAAAGAGGTATTATTCTGCTCATTCTGAGCCTGCTTTCATTGGCCAGGGCAG
>DAIDJT010000172.1 GCA_027451265.1 Bacteroidales bacterium
CCACTTCGGACTCGAGCTGCTGGTATTCATGGTCAGGGTAAGTTACAACCAGAAACCGGGGCGGAAACTGATGATGAACACCTACAACGCCAAAGTGGTGCCATCGCCAAGCACAATGACTGCCGCCGGCAGGAAGGTACTTGAGAATGATCCTGACTCTCCCGGCAGCCTGGGTATTGCCATTTCCGAAGCCATGGAGATAGCCGCGCAGGATCCGTATACAAAATATGCACTGGGCAGCGTGCTCAATCACGTCATCCTTCATCAGACGATCATCGGCCAGGAGGCAATGATACAGCTGGAGAAGGCAGGTGACTATCCCGATGTGGTTATCGGCTGCTTCGGAGGTGGTTCAAACTTTTCCGGCATAGCATTTCCCTTCCTGAGGGAGAACCTCACCAGGGGGATGAAGACAAGGCTGGTTGCGGTAGAGCCGGCGTCATGTCCCAAGCTTACCAAAGGAAAATTCACGTATGACTTTGGTGACCAGTCGGGGATGACACCACTGTTGCCGATGTACAGCCTGGGTCATAACTTCATCCCTGACAAGATCCATGCCGGCGGGCTGCGTTATCACGGCGCCGGGGTGCTTGTCAGCCAGCTGCGGAAAGATGGATTCGTAGAGGCAAAGTCCAAGTTCCAGCGTGAATGCTTTGAGGGAGCCATTCTTTTTGCCCGTGCAGAAGGAATCCTTCCTGCTCCCGAATCATCCTACGCCATTGCCGGAGCCCTGGATGAGGCCCGGAGGGCCGACCTGGAAGGAGTGTCAAAGACTATCCTGTTCAATCTCAGCGGTCACGGTCATTTTGACATCACCGCCTATGAGAAGTACTTCGAAGGCAACCTGCCGGATCATGAAGCCACATCACAGGAGATTGACCAGTCACTGTCAAACTCGGCTGTCCCGACCTTTTAAAAGCGGAACCAGAGGATTTGCGAGGTGCGATTGGGGAGGTGCGATTGGGGAGTTGCGATTTGGGATTTGCGATTTGGGATTTGCGAGGTGCGATCTGCGATTTGCGATCTGCGATTGGGGAGTTGCGATTTCCGAGGTGCGATTTGCGATCTGCGATTTGGGATTTTGGGATGCAGACCCGCCAGTGAGCGGAAACAGTCGCAATTCGAAATTCGAAAATCTCTCTGTTGCATGTTACATAAGGAAGAGGGGACAATTCGCCCCCTCTTCCGTTACTGTGATATGGAGTTTAATAAATGCTTAGCTGCACTTTGATGTTCCGCAGTCAGTGCATATCAGGCAACCTTCCTGGTAGATCAGGTTTGTTGAGTTGCAGTGATCACACTTGCCTTTCGCCTTCGTGCCGTTGGGTATGTAACGCTTCAGTGAGCGCTCCACCCCGTTCTTCCATGTGTTGATTGACTCGCTGTCAAGCTTCATCGATGAGACTAGCTCAACAACATCCTTGGCCGGCATTCCGTACCTCAGCACCCCTGAGATGAGACGGGCATAGTTCCAGAATTCTGGTTTGAACATATGCGAGAGCCCTCCGAGAGTGTTCTTGTAACCATACTTGTCAGTGTACTGGAAGTCATAGCGTGTATTCCCCGCGTCATCCTTGTTCTTGATGATCTTTCCCTTGATTATGCTTTTCGGTATCGGGAACATCTCGTCATCCTGGAGGCCTGTGAAGATCTCGTACGGAATGCCATCCTTAAGCCCGACGAAGGCAATCCATTTCTCATCGTTGTTCTGGAAGCGGATGACATCGGCATCAAGCACCTTGGGTCTGAGGGGCGACCAGTCGTTCTTCTTCTCCTCGCTGCTGCTCGAGACAAGGACGCCGGCCCTTGATCCGTCACGGTACACGGTGGCACCCTTGCATCCCTCCTTCCAGGCAGTCAGATATAGCTCTGATACAAGTTCCTCCTTAGCCTCGGAGGGAAGGTTGATAGTCACGCTGATTGAGTGGTCAACCCATTTCTGGATGGCCCCCTGCATTCGTACCTTGGCAACCCAGTCAACATCATTTGCTGTAGCCTTGTAATAGGGTGAGGATGCCACGATGTCATTGATCTGTGTCTCTGACATGTCCCTTACCTCCTCGTAGTTGTATCCGTTTACCTTCATCCAGTCGATGAACTTGTGGTGGAACACGGTGAATTCCTCCCAGTGGTCTCCTACCTCATCAATGAAGCTCACCTTCACATCCCTGTCATTGGGATTGACCTTGCGGCGGCGCTTGTAGAAAGGCATGAACACCGGTTCAATACCCGAGGTTGTCTGGCTCATCAGGCTTGTGGAGCCTGTCGGTGCTATGGTCAGCAGGGCGATGTTGCGCCTGCCGGTCTTTTCCATTTCGGCAACCATCTCAGGGTCTGCTTCGCGCATACGGCTGATGAAGGGATTATTTTTCTCCCTTTCGGCGCTGTAGATGGGGAAGGCACCTCGTTCAGCGGCCATCTTTGTTGAAGCCCTGTACGCTTCGATGGCGAGGGTACGGTGCACATTCACGGAGAATTCCGTAGCCTCGTCCGATCCGTAACGCAGACCCAGTGCTGCGAGCATGTCACCCTCCGCGGTTATGCCTATGCCGGTACGCCTGCCCTCACCGGTCTTATGACGTATGTTGGCCCACAGGTTCCGTTCAACCTGCTTCAGTTCGTCGCCCTCCGGATCGGCATCTATCTTGGCGATGATTGCATCAATCTTTTCCTGTTCAAGGTCAATGATGTCATCCATTATGCGCTGTGAGAGATGTGCATGCTGCCGGAAGAGGTCGAAGTCAAATTTCGCCTTCGGAGTAAAAGGATCCTTCACATAGCTGAAGAGGTTGATGGCTATCAGGCGGCAGCTGTCATACGGACAGAGGGGTATCTCACCGCAGGGGTTGGTTGATACGGTTTCATAGCCGAGATCAGCGTAGCAGTCAGGAACGCTTTCCTTCCTGATTGTGTCCCAGAAGAGAACACCGGGTTCGGCTGATTTCCAGGCGTTGTGTACTATCTTGTTCCAGAGCTTGCCGGCGTCAATATCCTTGACATATTTCGGGTTTTCTGATTTGATCGGGTACTGCTGACGGAAGCTCTTCCCGTCAATCACCGCCTGCATGAAGTCATCCGTGATCTTCACAGACACGTTTGCGCCTGTCACCTTGCCTGCTTCCAGCTTGGCATCGATGAAGCTCTCCGCATCAGGATGCTTGATGGATATGGAGAGCATGAGCGCGCCGCGGCGGCCGTCCTGGGCCACCTCGCGGGTAGAGTTTGAATAGCGCTCCATGAAGGGAACCACGCCCGTTGAGGTGAGTGCGCTGTTAAGCACCGGCGAGCCCTTCGGGCGGATGTGCGAGAGGTCATGCCCCACGCCGCCGCGGCGCTTCATGAGCTGAACCTGCTCCTGGTCAATCTTCATGATGCCGCCGTATGAGTCAGAGTCACCCTTGTTGCCAATCACAAAACAGTTTGACAGGGAGGCTATCTGAAAATCATTGCCTATACCTGTCATCGGGCCGCCCTGGGGAATTATATACCTGAAATCCCTGAATGCTTCAAATATGACCTCAACCGGAACAGGATTGGGATATTTCATCTCAATGCGGTGAACCTCAGATGCCAGGCGCATGTGCATGTCATCAGGTGTCTTTTCGTAGAGGTTGCCGAATGAGTCCTTGAGAGCATACTTGCTTGCCCACACCTTCGCCGCCAGGTCATCACCGCCGAAGTACTGACGGGTAGCCAGTATAGCCTCCTCATAGGTGAAAGTCTTCTTTGAGCTTCCTCCCTGTGATTTGCTGGGCTTTCCCATCACCGGCTCTTCCTTTTTGCTTTTCTTCTCCTCTTTCCTTACCATTTCCTTTTCATTAGAGGCGACGGTAGCCGAATGGACAACTGAATCTCCCATTGTTAGTTAAAAAATATTAAAGTTTGAAAATAAGTTAGTTAGTCTACCTTCCGTAAATATGAACGGGTTATGCTAAAATAGGCAAGCAGGTCAGAGGAGGCAAGAAGAAAATCTCTCTTTTATCAACATACATATTAACTTTTTGCACTGGGGTAAAATAAATAAGGGCGCCGGTATCCGGCACTCCTTTTTATTAAGCCTAACCTTCTGTCTATGTCCCGCAAACTTCTCTTCATGTCCGCCAACCAGACCTCCGGAAATTTATCACGACCGGCACACTGATAAAAAAGAAAGCTGCCTCGCTTTGAGGCAGCCTCTTTTATTATCTCTTACGCAACTTATGCTGCGTGTCAGATACTTTTCGTATTACTTACTTCGAACTCACGTGGCTGAAATAAATACTATTCCTAAGTTGATTTACTCCGTTATAGGAACCCTTTGGTGCAATTACTGTCAGTGTATCACCAACTTTAATGCCTTTGTTGGCAATCAGGAATTTTCTGGCGTCGCCGGTTGCACCGTAACCCGGATAACATCCATACACGTAGATTTCACTGTCGCCTTCCTTCAAATAAAGATTACCATAATCCGCATTGGCAATCGATGTGATTACGCCGGTTACCATGAAGTATGTATTGGCATCGTCAGGTTTGGTCAGCACCTCTGCAATGGTTGCCGGTGTTACAGGAACAGAGGTTTCCAAAACGGCAGAACCAACCTGAGGAGTACCATTGTATGCGGCACGTTTTCCGACAATTGTGATGATATCACCCACTTTTAAACCTTTGGTACTGAAATCCTGAATACCATATACATAGATCTCACCTGAGAAATCGCTCAGGTATAATCTGCCGGATGTGGCATTGGTAATACTGGTTATCACACCTGTCAGGCGATACGGAATTGTACTGACTTCAGCTGCAATAAACTCGGCAACAGTTGCCTTCACAATCGCTCCTTTCTGGGTAATTGCTGTTTGTGAAGTATAGTCTTTAGTCCCGTCAGTGGTATGGAATGTGATTGTGGTTCCGCGGTCTCCGCCTGTATTGGCAGCAGCGTTGAATTTCACAACAGCAGACGTTCCTTTCGATTGGATGGAGGAAATTGACAACCATGATGCGGCATCTTCAGGAATTCCTACCGATACGCCCTGTCCTTTGCAGGTAAGGTATGCAATAAATTCACCACCTTCGAGCGGAAGCGTTGCGTTTTTTACCGAATCAACTTTCACAAGTGATTTATTGATTTTGAGAACTGTTACATCTACCAATTCCACCGTTGTTCCATAGGTGGTTTTTGGTCCCTGAACAGTTACTTCATCACCCACTTCAAGTCCTAAACTTAAAAAGTTTTTCGTAGCACCCTTCGCATCAAGAGTACCATAGATATAAATGGTACCTGTTGCATCCTTCAAATACCAGTTGCCGTATTGTGTGTTGGCTATTGAAGTACAAATACCGGTTACCTTATAGGTCTTGTCGTTTGGTCCGGCAATTACATCCGCACAGGTGGCAGTTGCAACTGTTGCCAGGCCCTGGATGACGTTTATTCTCTGAGTTTTGTCTCCACATTGAATTTTTACCTCTCCGGTGCGACCATTTAAGGTAGATGAAGCTGAAAACGTAAGGCTTGATTCACCTGCACCGCCGGAGGTTGAAGAGATAGTCAGCCACGATAAACTGTTCACTACTGTCCAGCTATCATTGGCGGTTACGGTAATGGACGTAGAACCACCCGCTACCGGGATAGACACGTAAGATGTCGATACCTGAATTTCATCAAGCATCGTCGCAGAGAATTCATCGTTACAGCTTACCATCAAGGCAACTGCCGCGATGAACATCGGGAAAAAGTATTTTAGTTTCATATTTCCTGTACTTTTTATTAGTTGAAAA
>DAIDJT010000173.1 GCA_027451265.1 Bacteroidales bacterium
ATGGCAGCCATAAAGGCTTTTTCGGCCTTCTGAGAGTATGGAAGGAACTCAGGGCCCAGTACCATATCACAGCCATTGCCGATCTTCATGATGTCATCAGGTCGAAAATAGTGCGGCTGCTGTTCTGGCTGGGCGGCTGCCACGTAGCCGCGCTGGACAAGGAGCGGCTTCGCCGGCACAGGCTTGTGCGCGGTAGGCTCACCGGCTCGATCACCCACACCGTGGAGCGCTACCGCAACGTCTTCGCGCGCGCAGGATACCCGCTGGAGCTGGTACCCGGCCCGTGGATGGTACCTCTCCCTGAAGGGGCAGCGGTGGCAGCCGCCCGTACCGAGGGACTGAAAAGGCCATTCATTGGTGTGGCTCCGCTGGCCAGACACCGGCTCAAGACATGGCCGCCGGAAAAGATGGAAGCCATGCTGCGCCTTCTGACCGCACGCAGGGAGTGCACAATATTCCTGTTTGGCAGCCCTGATGAAGCCACAGCCGTGGATGAGATAGCGTCACGGGTGCCAGGAGCTGTTTCAATGGCAGGAAAGATAAGCCTTGACGGTGAAATAGCTGCCATTGCGCAGCTTGACCTGATGGTGGCAATGGACTCGTCAAACATGCACCTGGCTGCCATGCTGGGCATTGACACAATATCAATATGGGGAGCCACCCATCCGCGCGCCGGCTTCAGCGCCTGGGGAATGCCGCCGGAAAACCAGGTTCAGATACCCGACACTGAACTTACATGCCGCCCGTGTACCATCTATGGCAAGGGAACATGCCGGCGCGGTGACCTGGCCTGTCTTGAGTGGCTGACGCCGGAAATGGTGCTGCAAAAAGTCCTGAACAAACTGAAGTAATCATATGAAAACCTTTTCTGCCCGCTACCCAGACCCGGAGATGCTTCCTTACGGGAAAAATGCGATGCCCGTCAGACCGGTTATGCCGCAGCCAGGACAATGCGCGGCAAAACTGTTATGTTTCGCCGTCTTAACCTTTCTGATCCTTGCGGGCAGCGGATGCCGGCAGTCAGGCAACAGCCGGGCTGAGCAGGCCATTGCTGATCCTGCTGACATGGTAAGTACGCTGATGGGAACCGATTCTGAGTACCTGCTCTCACATGGCAATACATACCCGGCGGTGGCCCTTCCCTTCGGGATGAACTTCTGGACCCCGCAGACACGCGAGAATGGCAATGGCTGGGGCTATACATATGATGATCACAAGATAGTGGGGATTAAGCAGACCCATCAGCCCAGCCCCTGGATAAATGATTATGCAGCCTTCTCACTTATGCCTGTCACAGGAACCAACAGGCTCTCCGAACAGGCCCGGGCCTCCTGGTTCTCACACAAGGCAGAGGTGGCAAAACCCTGGTATTACAGCGTTTACCTCGCTGATTACGATGCCACGGCAGAGGTTACCCCTACAGAGCGGGCTGCCATCTTCCGCTTCACCTTCCCGGAGAGTGACTCCTCGGCGGTGGTGATTGATGCCTTCGCCGGTGGATCGATGGTAAGAGTCATGGCCGACGGCAGGAGGGTTGTGGGTTATTGCCGCAACAACCACGGCGGGGTTCCCGAAAACTTCCATAATTACTTTGTCATTGAATTTGACCGCCCGTTTGACTTCTGGTCAGTGGCCCTTGACGGAAGCCTGCGTCACGGCGTCACGGAGACAGAGGGCGACAGGGCCCAGGCGGTCATAGGGTTCCGTACCATGCGGGGAGAACAGGTGACGGCCAGGGTGGCATCATCATTCATCTCACCGGAACAGGCCCTTCTCAACCTTGAGCGCGAGACCGGCGGACGCACCTTTGACGCCGTCCGTGACGCCGGCAGGGAGCGCTGGAACACCGAGCTGTGTCGCATAAGCGTGGAGGGCGGCACCGATGACCAGATACGCACTTTCTATTCAACACTTTACCGCACCATGCTCTTCCCGCGCATGTTTTACGAAATCGACAGCACTGAAAATATTGTACACTACAGTCCCTACAACGGGAAAGTACTTCCCGGCAGGTTATTCACCGACAACGGCTTCTGGGATACCTTCCGCGCTGCCATGCCGCTTATAACCTTCATGTACCCGGAAATGAGCTCCCAGATCATGGAGGGACTGGCAAATGCCTACCTTGAGAGCGGGTGGTTGCCGGAATGGGCCAGCCCGGGACACCGCGACTGCATGATAGGCAGCAACTCGGCATCACTCATTGCAGATGCATATCTGAAAGGGATCAGAGGGTACAACATTGACACCCTCTGGAACGCGATGGTGAAGAACACCCTGGGTCCGGGCCCTGTGGAATCAGTGGGCAGGACAGGCGCTGAATACTATAACAGGCTGGGTTATGTGCCGTATGACGCCGGCATAAATGAGAACGCGGCCCGAACCCTTGAGTATGCATATGCTGACTGGTGCCTCTGGAGGCTGGCACAGGAGCTTGGCAGGCCCCGGGAGGAGATTGATCTTTATGCTTCCAGGGCACAGAATTATAAAAACGTTTTTGACCGGGAGAGTAAATTGATGAGGGGAAGGAACCTCGACGGGACGTTCCAGGCGCCGTTCAGCCCGTACAAGTGGGGAGACGCCTTCACCGAGGGCAACAGCTGGCATTACACCTGGAGCGTCTTTCAGGATGTGGCCGGGCTGGCAGAGCTGATGGGCGGCGATGCGGAAATGGCGCGAATGCTCGATTCCGTCTTCGTGGTTCCACCGGTATTTGATGATTCCTATTACGGTTTTCCGATACATGAGATCCGGGAGATGCAGATCATGAACATGGGCAATTATGCCCATGGCAACCAGCCCATCCAGCATATGATCTACCTGTACAACTATACTCCCGAGCCCTGGAAAGCACAGATGAGGGTCCGGGAGGTGATGGACAGGCTTTACAATTACACCCCTGACGGTTACTGCGGTGATGAGGATAACGGGCAGACCTCGGCATGGTATGTCTTCAGCGCCCTGGGATTTTACCCGGTGACACCCGGATCGGGCGAATATGTGCTCGGATCGCCGCTGTTCACAAGGGCTACTGTCAAGCTCTCTGATGGTAAGACGCTGGTTGTCAGCGCACCGGAGAACAACAGGAATAATTTCTACGTGCAGGATGTGAGGCTTAATGGCAAAAGGCTTGATGTAAATTATGTGACTCATAAGCAGCTCACCGCCGGTGGCAGGCTTGAGTTCACCATGGGCAGCGAGCCGCAGAAGGAGAGAGGCACTGCACCGTCATCGCGGCCATACTCGATGAGTACGGCCTCTTCCGACGGCCATGCCCGGTGAACATGTCGCCCGGGGCCTGGCCCCGCCTGATGAACGCGGCGCTTCCGGCCCAGCCTCATGATCACGGCACCATCGGACCGCTCCGCCCCGTTAGCAAGGTGTAATCGGTCCGGCCTCACCAGGCAAGCATTCAGAAATGATAATAATGGTTTCAAAGAATAAGAAATGACTTCACTGAATTTAAGGGGCATTTTCCCGCCCCTGCCCACATCATTTGACAGGGACGAGAATCTGCTGCCGGAAAAGATCAGGTTCAACATTGAAAGGCTGGGGCGGTATGACCTGGCAGGGTTCCTGATCCTTGGTTCCAACGGCGAGCAGGTGATGCTCTCCGAAACCGAAAAGATTAAAGCCATAGCAGCTGCCCGGGAGGCACTTCCCGAAGGGCGGATTCTCCTTGCCGGCACCGGCTGCCAGAGTACCCGGGAGACCATCTCCCTCACAAGGGCTGCAGCCGCCGAAGGTGCCCACGCAGTGCTGGTGATCAACCCTTCATATTACAAGGGAAACATGAATCATGATGAGCTTGTGAAACATTATTTTGACGTGGCTGAGGCATCGCCGGTGCCGGTGCTGGTCTACAATATGCCGGCCAACACAGGTGTTGACATGACACCGCGCATGATCATCGCCATGGCAGAGCATCCGAATATCATCGGTCTGAAGGAGTCGGGGGGAAACGTGGTTAAGATGGGAGAGGTACTTGGCGCTGTCAAAACCGGTTTCCAGGTCCTTGCCGGCGGGGCAGGCTTCCTGTTGCCGGCGCTGGCCACCGGAGCCGTTGGCGGCATCCTGGCAAGCGCCAACATCGCCCCCGGCCACTGTATTGAAATCTTCAGGGCGTTCGCCGAAGGCGACATGATACACGCAAAAGAGATGCAGCACCGGATAATTCCTGTCAACTCTGCGGTGACTGCCCGCTGGGGAGTACCTGCCCTGAAGGCTGCCATGGATCATCTTGGGCTTTACGGAGGCCATGTCAGGAGACCGCTGCTGCCGCTCAGGGAAGACCTTAGGAAACAGCTCCTTGAGCTGATGGATGACAGGGACCTGGTCTTTTACAAGCAAAACAATCAATAAAAGATGAAAGGGAGAAAACTGTTGATGATACCCGGTCCGATAGAGTTTGAACCGGAGGTGATGATGGCGGTAGGGGCGCCAACCACAAGCCACGTGGCGCCTGATTTCATTGAATCGTTCGGGCATGCGCTGGAGATGATGAGGGAGGTATGGCTCGCACCGTCAGGACAGCCTTTCATCATGGCAGGCAGCGGTACCCTGGCAATGGACCTGGCTGGGGCAAATCTTACCGAACCGGGTGACAGGGCACTTGTGATATCAACGGGTTATTTCGGTGACAGGTATGCCGGGTTGCTTAGACGCTACGGCGCTGAGGTGACAGTGCTTCGCGCACCGGTAGGGGAAACGGTTGCCCTGCGGGCTGTTGAGGATGAGCTTAAGCGTACAAGGTACAAGCTCATGACTTTCACTCACGTGGATACCTCAACAGCAGTGAGGGTTGATCCGGAGCCGCTGGGTGCCCTGGGTGAGAAATACGGGGTCATCACCGTGCTTGACGGTGTCTGCTCGGTTGCCGGCGAGATCATCAGGCAGGATGAGTGGGGAATTGATGTTGTGCTCACCGCATCACAGAAGGCCGTAGGGGTACCCCCCGGGCTCGCCCTGCTGGTTGCCTCCCCGCGGGCCATGGAAGCATGGCAGAAGAGGAAGAGCCCTGTGGGCAGCTATTACAGCGACTGGTCACATTGGCTGCCGGTGATGAAGGCATATGAAGAGAGGCGTCCTGCTTACTTCGGTACCCCGGCAGTGAACCTTGTCTCGGGCCTCGAGGTGAGCCTCAGGCTGATATTGAAGGAAGGGATGGAGGCACGGTTCAGGAGGCACAGGGAGAGGGGCGCCGCGTTCCGCGAGGCAATGAGGGATATGGGCCTCAGGATGATACCCGTCAGTGAGGAGGTGTGCGCAAACACCCTCTCGGCACCGTACTATCCCGAAGGATTGAAGGGAGCCGATTTCATGAAGGCAATCGCCTCTTCGGATGTCATCCTGGCAGGAGGCCTGCTCCCCGGCATCAAGGACACATATTTCCGCGTAGGCCACATGGGATCAGTGACAGAGGGAGATATCCTTGCGACGGTTTCCGCCATCAGGAGTGCCCTTTCGGCATGCGGCTACAGTTACCGCTGACTCCCGCCCGCCCTGTGGCATGCCGGCCCGGAAGGGGGCACCTGATTCGGTCACAGGTATTAACAATTGGCAGAAATTGAAGTAATTTTGTTTCTATCTTTCATAATATAAAACCTATCAGCAACATGTCACTCACAGAAACTATTGCAAAGGACCTGATGGCAGCCATGAAGGCTCAGGACAAGGGTGTGCTCGAAGCCCTGAGGGCGGCAAAGACCGCTTT
>DAIDJT010000174.1 GCA_027451265.1 Bacteroidales bacterium
CGGGCAGTCATGCGGTCTTGCGGTCATGCAGTTTTGCAGTCTTGCAGTCTTGCAGTCAGGAGGTCAAGCAGTCATGCGGTCATGCGGTCATGCGGTCATGCGGTCTTGCGGTCATGCAGTCATGCAGTCCGGCGGTCGGGCAGTCTTGTAGTCAAGCGGTCCGTATTACAGGTTAAAAATTTTCCACTATTGCCTAATGGCTGATGGCTGAATCAAAAAAAACAGGAGGAAACATATTTCATTTTCCTCCTGCATGATTCATCAGGTTGCGGACTATTGCGCGTCCGTGATTATGATTACTTTCCGGCGGCCATATTTGCAGGAATTGCTGTTCCTGAAACGGGGTTCTGGTCAAGGTTAATATCCAGAGCCTTGTTATATGTAAACTCCGCTGAGGGGATCTGTGAAATGAAACGGTAGTCAGTTGCCGGGATATTGACCCTGGTTGAATGGGTTGCGCTGCGCACAAGACCCTGTTTTGTCCTTATAATATCAAACAGGATTGTTCCTTCACCGTAAAGCTCTCTCCTTCTCTCTTTGAGTATCTCATCAACAAGAGCAGTACCTGTAAGGCCTGTAAGAGTGCTTGCATTTCTTTCAGTTCTCAGTTCATTAAGTAACCCAAGAGCCTGTCCTTCTTTTCCTGCCTGGCGGGCTTTGGCTTCTGCCTCAACAAGAAGCATGTCAGCAGCCCTGATCAGGCTGAGCTGACCGATATATGTTGTTGGCATAGCCTTGTCTGAACACATGTTGAATATCTCATCCGCGCTCGGATTCGTTCCGGTATAATTGGGGTTGATCTTCCGACCGCCGGGGGACATCGAGTTTGATGAGCTGAACGGGCCGTTAAAGAACTCGCTGTATTTGTTGGAGGTCCAGTAATTTGCCCCCGTTGCCGGATTGGCGCGGTCATTTCTCTGCCAGAACTGAGCGAATCTTATGTCACCGGTTTCATACAGGTTCAGAAGCTCTTCATTTGCAAAGACCATGTCAGTCTCCCATTTGATGCTGCTCCGGTTCCTGTTGCCCCATGAAGCCATTGGTGTGGCATCACCGACCGATGTTGTTTCAGTTTGCGGCAGGTACCACATCCATTCGGAGTTATTCTCGTCGCCCATGTAAGGATTGAGTGAGAACCCTTTCAGAAAATCGGTGGCACTCATCAGGGCAAATCCCTGCCTCGACTGGTTAGCCATGTTTTCGGCAATAGCCCATTCGTTTGTAACCAGGGAGACCTTGGCCAGGATAGCCTGTGCTATGTTCTTGTTGATATGCATTGAAGGAGATCCGCCGGCAGGTTCCAGCAGTCCGATGGCAGTGTTGAGATCATCCCTGATGAGGTCATACACCTCGCGTGTGGATGCTCTCTTCATATTCACATCTGCCGGGTCGACAGGTTCTGTACGAAGAATTACGTTCTTCAGGTCTTCGTTGCCGGCGTAAGTCTGCTGGTATAACTGAGCGAGGCAGAAATAACAGTAAGCACGGAGGGAGAGGGCTTCCCCCTTCACTCTCTTTCTTACATCATCTGACCCCGGGGCATCATCAATATACTTAAGAACAGTGTTAAGCTGCCTGATCTCCTGGTAAAAGTAGTTCCAGAAATATGAAACGGACCCTGAGGCTTCAGTTACAGTCGGGTAGTACTGGTATATATACTGGTAGTCCCAGCCTGTTCCAATGTCAACACTTACAACATCCAGGCCTCTGAGATCCTGGTACAGTTGCAGACCTATCAATCCGCGGTATCCGAATCCTTCACCACCGTAAAGGTCCTGGTAGGCGTTCATGAGAACCATCTCAAGTTTTGCCACATCCTGTGAGATCAGCTCGTCTGATATTTCATCAGCCGGCTTTGTGTCAAGGAATCCTTCGCAGCCGAAAGTGCCGGCTATCAGGATGGCACATATTATTGTTATTAACTTATCTTTCATGATTTTATAACTTTTTTTACAGTTAGCCGGGGATCAGAATGACACCTGAATACCCGTGATAAATACTTTTCTGGGTCCCCACTGGTCATCAACTGCGTAACCGACATTACCATCCTGGGCAACACCGTTAATGTTTATTTCCGGGTCTGTACCGCGTTTTGCAGCCTTGCCGAAAGTAAGGAGGTTATCTGCTGAGGCAAAGACCCTGGCTTTTGTCAGTCCGATCCGTCTGAGAGCACTTTCCGGCACGTTGTATCCGGCACTGATGTTACGAAGACGGACATATGAATTGTCAAAGATGATCTGGTCAGAAACACGTATGATATTGGCCTGGTCATTTACTGAATAACGGCCTACAGCTGTTCCGTTGGGATTCTCCGGAGTCCATCTGTCTTCAATAAGTTCTGATGCAAGTCCAAAGCCGCCGCGGAAGTTTATGGCCTCACGGTACATCTGGTCAATCATCTTGCCACCGAGGCTGTAGTAGAACATGAATGAGAAGTCAAAATCACGGTATCTGAATGTATTGGTAACAGCACCATAACCCCATGGCAATGTTGAACCTTTCCAGTCACGCTGAAGGTCATTGTTGACTGAACTGTAATCTTTTGTTTTTTCCCAGCTTTCGACAATGGGTGCTCCCTTTTCATCATATACTATTGCGCCTTCATCGTCTGTTTTGAGATTCTTCTTCCAGTACCAGTTACGTCCGTCTTCCGGGTCAATACCTGCGAAGCCGACCATCCATAATTCGTACCTCGACCTGCCTTCGGTAATTCTAAAGTTTCCTACTCCGTCAGTATAATAAATATCGCCGTCAGGAAGACTTACCATCGTATTCTTTATATAGGTGAAGTTGGCATCAATGTTCCATGCGAAATCACCGCTGCTGATAATCGGTTTTGAGAGTGATATCTCAACGCCGTTATTTCTCATTTTACCTACGTTCTGTTCGATACCGCCGAACCAACCCGTTGAGGGAGGCAGTGAGCGGCTGAAAATCAGGTCATCTGAAGTCCTGTCAAAGTACTCAATCTCCCCGGACAGTGTCTTGAAGAGGCGGAAAGAGAGGGAGGTATTAAACTGGATGTTCTTTTCCCACAGGAGGCTCGGTGTCGGATACCTGCTGAGACTTGCTGTGCCTGCACCGTTAAAGTCACCTAGTCCGTAGAGGCCCTGGTATGCATAATAGCTGACCCTGTCATTACCTGTTGTACCAATGCTGGCCTTGAGTTTAAGATCATTGAGCCAGCCGGATGTTCCTGACATAAAGTCTTCAGAACTGATTGACCAGAGGGCAGATGCAGCCCAGAACTTACCCCAGCGGTTCTCGGGAGCAAATCTTGAGGAACCGTCAGTACGGACACTTCCCGTCAGGAAGTACTTTTCATTGAAATCATACCTTGCTTCCCCGAAGAATGAAAGGAGGCGGTATCCGTTTTCGCCACCCCAGACATCCTTGCCACGGGTCACATTATTGACTTCGTAAAGTCCTTCAACCATGATTCCGTCGCCATAGGCGCCAAACCAGTTTTCATACCATGAATGGCTTTCCTGACCTGCAAGGAGGTTAAGGTTGTGTCCGGCGCCAAGAGTCTTCTGGTAAGTCAGAAGGTTGTTTATTGTATATACTTTTCTCTGCCAGGTATCTTTCTGGGCGCTGTTTCCGCTTGGAGCCTTCAGTTCGCCGGTTCCCTGTATGTAGGACAAAACGGTTTCAAGGCCGTATGTACTTGACCAGAAAGACTGATTGTTCCTGGTGATAACCTCATAACTGCCGTTGGTTTTGAACTTAAGACCCTTTGCAAGGTTGAGCTGGAGATATGCCATACCGCTGACGTTGTTTTCATCACGGTAGGCAAAGGTCATGTTATCAGGGTTATTGGATTTTGTTCCCAGGTTGGCCATCGGGTTGTAACCGGCCCATATTGTACGGTATGTTCCCATATCGGGTATCTTGTTACCGTTTACCGTGTAGACGTAGTCTGAGTTGTCAATGTTCCTTGTCCACGGAGTGTAAAGCTCAGGCATGATCCTTGCCACGCGTACACCGCCGGAATATGTGCTCAGGTCTCTTGTTGACTCTGTATAACTCAGGTTAAGACCCACTTCAAGCCATTTGGTTACTGCTGAGCTGACGTTTGCCCTTCCTGACCACCTGTTGTATTTCTGAATAAGGTATGACGAGGGGTCATTGAGGTATGAACCGGACAGGAAGTATTTCGTTTTTCCATCCGATGCCATACCGCTGAGGTCAACGTTGTATTCCTGCCTTAATTTGTTGGTAAAAAGGTCATTCCAGTCGCCTCCGTCAGCCCATGCATCAACAAGCCCGGGCTTCATTTTGCCGTCTGTACCGATTGGTTGCATGGCAGGGGTTCCATCAGGGTTCGTGTATTTGGAGATATAGTATACACCATCTTCGCCGGTAAATGACCTGTACCAGAAGTCAAGGACGTGAGCGGAGGCATATGCTCTTGCTGCTGCATCATCCATGGCAGCCATTCCAACCCCGCGGGTTGCATCAAGGTAACGTGCTTCCCATGTAAGTTCAAGAAGTTCCTGCCCGGTTGCACGCTTTGGCATGGCAACGGCAAGGTTTGATGTCCCGAATTTTGATGTGAAGTTAACGACCGGCTTTTGTGATTTGCCGGTTTTGGTAGAAACCACAACAACACCGTTTGCGGCACGCGAACCATACAGTGAGGTTGAGGCTGCATCCTTAAGGATTGAGATGCTTTCAATGTCATTGGGGCTGATAGATGACAACCCTCCTTCATATGCAACACCGTCAACCACATACAGAGGTTCATTGCTGGCGCCGTAGGAACCGATACCCCTGATAAGTATCTCAGCCTCAGCACCTGGTGCACCGACGTTGTTACGTACCTGCACCCCGGCAATCATCCCCTGGAGTGCCTGTGAAGAGGAGGAAGCCTGGATCTTATCAAGCTTGTCAGCTTTTACAAGACCTACTGAGCCTGTGATTGAAGATTTCTTCTGAACACTGTAGGCCATAACTACAATGTCATCCATCATCTGGTCAGCAGGCTGGAGCCTGACGGTGTAAGAAGCGCTTCCGTCAATCGTAATCTCCTGGGTGCGGTAACCGATAAATGACACTGAAAAAACCTTGTCACTGGCAGTGACTGACAGTGTAAAACGGCCATCCTGACCACTGACTGTACCGGTGGTAGTCCCCTGGATGTAGACTGATGCACCGGGAATAGCCTCCCCCGAGGTGGCATCATAAACAGAGCCTGTTATCTGCCGTGTCTGGCCAAAGAGGCCCAGACCCAGCACGAATAACAATAAGGTCACAGACAATCTGTACCAGGGAAACCTGCGTACCGAGTCTGAATTTTTACAATTTTTGTTCATAGTAATTTGGTGTGGTAAAATAGGTTAGAGAATTAAATAGAAAATTTATCAATCAGTTAAATCAAACATCCGACAATTGGCTTAAGGTTTTTACAGATAAGTGTAAAGAAGACACTTTTTATACTGCAGAATTGATTATTGGTTCTTTTTTTCATTCACTTCTGGTTGTTAAAATAGGGTCTTGATTCTATCGGATTGTACGGATACAAGATCTCACCTGCAAGGCGCGAAAAGAATGACAAAGATCAGGACAAAAAGATCATGATGATCCTGGACCATCTGAAATCACTGGAACAACAGGAACAGCATGAACAAGCAATGAAAAACCGGTAAAGAATCGGGCTCCGGATCGGTGAAAATTCAGG
>DAIDJT010000175.1 GCA_027451265.1 Bacteroidales bacterium
CTTACAAGAGATGCGACGTCAAAGTCACCCGTAGTATCATACCAGGCGGCCGGTGTGAGCGAGTTGCACATTATCTCTGCAAAACCGTTGGCAGAGAGCATCTCAGCCATGTTGGACGCTACCTTCTCACGGTCGGGTTTTTCAGTGTGTGAGAGCATCGAGTGCATCTCGCTGCTGATGCCTATGTTGTCATAACCGTAGATCCTGAGCACTTCCTCGGTGACATCGGCTTCGCGGGTTACGTCAACCCGGTACGGAGGGATCTCAAGGGTAAGAGTGTCCGGTTCTTCAGCTGTGATATGGATATCAAGGCTGTAAAGGATTGTCTTGACCGTCTCTACTGGTATTTCCTTGCCAATGAGCCTGTTCATGCGGTTAAGCGAGTATCTGACAACGGCTCTTCTCACCTGGGCAGGGCAGATGTCAACGATGTCGCCCGTTATCTCACCGCCGGCAAGCTCCTTAACCAGCATGGCAGCCCTCTTCAGGGCATAGATGGTCATCTCAGGGTCAGTGCCTCTCTCAAACCTGTATGAGGCGTCGGTGTGGAGGTCATGCCTGCGCGAGGTACGCCGTATTGACACCGGGTTGAAGGTGGCACTCTCAAGGAAGAGGTCGGTTGTGGCTTCGGTGACACCCGACTTCAGCCCACCGAAGACGCCCGCGATGCACATCCCCTCATCCCGGTTGCAGATCATCAGGTCTGTTGAGGAGAGGGTACGTTCAATTCCGTCCAATGTAACGAATTTCGTTTTTTCAGGCAGGTGCATTACACGGACGATGTCGCCGGTGATGGCTGCTGCATCAAAGGCATGAAGCGGTTGCCCGGTCTCATGGAGGACGAAGTTGCTGATATCAACAACGTTATTTATTGGATTAAGCCCGATAGCCCTGAGTCTGGTCTGGAGCCATGCAGGTGATGGTCCTACCCTGATGCCCCGCACGGTCAGGCCGGAGTAACGGGTGCAGGCATCCGGGGCTTCCACGGTGACAGAGATGGCCCCCTTGTCCTTCTCCTTCGTGAAACCTGTAATTTCCGGCAGTTTCGCCCTTACGGGATGTTGCAGATTAAAGTATGCGGCAAGATCACGCGCCACACCAAAATGAGAGCTGCAATCGATCCTGTTCGGGGTAAGCCCTATCTCAAAAACAGTATCAGTTGTCACTCCGAAGTATTCCGCAGCCGGCATGCCAACCCTTGCACTGCTTTCAAGGACAATGATTCCCTCATGGTCAGTGCCAATGCCAAGTTCATCCTCTGCACATATCATCCCTTCAGAAAGCTGCCCGCGGATCTTTGATTTTTTGATTTCAAACTGTTCATTTCCGTGAAAGACAACAGTTCCCGGGAGAGCCACTGCCACCATCTGGCCGGCAGCCACATTAGGCGCTCCGCATACGATATGGAGTGGTTCCGTTCCTCCGGCATCAACGGTGGTAACGCTCAGCCTGTCGGCATCCGGATGCCTCTCACAGGTCAGTACCCTGCCTATAACGACACCCTTCATTCCTCCCCTGACTGAGACCCAATCCTCAATACCCTCAACCTCAAGACCCAGTGATGTCAGAACCGATGAGAGCTCATCGGGCTGTGCATCAAAATCAAGATATTCCCTGAGCCAGTTGTAAGAAATCTTCATCGCGGTATAATTATCAATTTTTTGAACATGCAAAAGTAAGGAAAAAAGGTTTGCGGCATCAACAGGCCCGGTATTAAAAGCAGCATCATTATCATTATATTTGCACCTCAACAGCAATACAGATGAAATTAGAAGAAACCGACAAACTTATACTTATAACCAATGATGACGGGCTGTATGCAGGAGGTATCCGCACCCTGGTCAGTATCATGGAAGACTTCGGCAAGCTGGTTGTCATTTCGGCCACAGAGAGCCGCAGCGCAATGTCACAGGCCCTGACTGTGAAGCAACCCCTCAGGGTCAAGCTTCTCGAAGAGGATGACCGCAAGAGGATATATGCCTGCAGCGGCACTCCTGCCGACGGCGTCAAACTGGCAGTGAACCAGCTTCTCGACCGGAAACCTGACCTGATTGTGTCAGGCATAAATCACGGCTCCAATGCATCGGCAAGTATACTCTATTCGGGAACAATGGCCGCTGCCCTTGAGGGTTGCCTCTATGACATCACTTCGGTGGGATTCTCATTGAACAGTTACTCATCGTCAGCTGACTTTTCCGGGTGCGAAGAGTATATCAGAAAGATTTGCAGCCTGCTCCTTCGCGAACCTCTGCCTTCAGGAATCTGCCTGAACGTAAACTTCCCGGCACTGCCGGCATCAGAGATAAAGGGGATGGTGGTGGCACGCCAGGCTTCAGGCAACTGGCAGGAAGAGTTTGAGAAGAGAAAGGACCCGGCGGGGAAGACATACTATTGGCTGACCGGCAATTTCGTCAACCATGAACCGAATGCCTCCGATACTGATGACTGGGCCATCCAGAACGGGTATGTCTCCGTGGTTCCGGTGACAACTGACATGACGGCATACGGTTTCATGGAATCCCTTAAATCAAAACTGTGATATGTGGTTCAGGAACAAATTCAACAATGCCCTTTCGGGGGTGGCAGCGGGGCTGGTGGTACCCGTCATTGCCTTCCTGGTATTCTTTCTGCTGACACGCCACGGACTGTCACTTCCTGAATATGTGAGGAAGATCAAAGACATCGGAAATTTCACAGAGATAATGAGCGTATCAGTCTTTGCGAACATAATTATCTTTCTCATCTTCAACCGCCTTGATATGCTCAGGGCATCCAAGGGAGTGCTTGGGATAACCATTGCCTGGGCTTTCACGGTATTTGGAATCAAGCTGTTTTAGATGAAGTATTTTATCATAGCCGGTGAGCCGTCGGGGGACCTTCACGGGTCAAACCTTGTGAAGCACCTCCGGATTGCTGATCCGGATGCTGTTATTACATGCTGGGGTGGTGAACTTATGAAGGAGGCCGGAGCACGGCTCCTGAAGCACTACCGTGAGACAGCCTTCATGGGGGTTTGGGAGGTGCTTGTCAATATCCGGAAGGTGAATGCCAACTTCCGGGAATGCCGGAGACAGATTGCAGAATCGAAGCCTGACGTACTGATTCTGATCGACTACCCCGGTTTCAATCTCCGGATGGCCATGTTTGCCAGGGAGTCAGGCATACGGGTCTTCTACTATATATCGCCCAAATTCTGGGCCTGGGGAGAGTGGAGAGTCAAAAAGATCAAACGATTTGTAGACAGGCTGTATATTATTTTCCCGTTTGAAAAGGAGTTTTATCGCAGGCATGATTTCCCTGCCGTTTTCCTTGGCAATCCGCTGATTGACCATATTGATGCCTGGCGTACCGCGGCTCCGGACAATGAAACCCTGAAGGCTTCCATGGGGCTTGACAACCGTCCGGTTGTTGCCCTGCTCTCTGGCAGCAGGCTTCAGGAGGTGAAAACCATGCTGCCGGTAATGGCTGCCGCGGCTCCCGCTTACCCTGATTACCAGTTTGTGGTGGCAGCAATGGATCATCTGCCAGCTCAGTTGTACCAGGAAATTGCAGGAAAATACCCGGTAAAGATCATCACCGGAAGGACCTATGACCTGCTGGCAGTGGCAGAGGCTGCCCTGGTAACATCGGGAACTGCAACACTTGAGGCTGCTCTCTTTGATGTGCCACAGGCGGTCTGCTACAAAACCAGCCCCCTTACATACATGATGGCAAAATGGGTCATAAAGGTCCGGTTCATATCCCTCGTGAACCTAATAACAGACAGGGAAGTGGTGCGGGAGCTGATCCAGGCTGATCTGAATCCTGTCAGTCTGCACAGGGAACTGGAGGAGATTCTCGTGACCGGTTACAGGCATGAAAGGATAAAAGCCGGTTACAGGGAGCTGCGCTCTATCTTGGGAGGCAGCGGGGCCTCGGGAAGAGTTGCCGCCGATATGGCAGGTAACCTTGTTCAAAAGGAAGGAAGATGAGGAGAATAACCCTGGCTGTCATACTGTTCATCCTGTTGCCATTGGTCTCCTCTTCCCAGATCTCGATACGTATCTTCGCACGCTCCAAGCCTTCAAGCCTGATTTTCACCACGGTAAAGGGGACCTGCAGTCTTACTGACGGCGCGGCAGGAGAGGTACGCCTCAATCCCGGTGAAATAGTTGTCCTGACACGCTATGGTGACAGGATCATTTACAGTACACTGTCAGGCATTAAAGGAGCAGCTGATTCACTGGCCTTCACCCCGGTCTCATCCGATGCCCTGTTCACTGTGAGGGCACCCGGCAACAGTGAACCGGAGAAGACCCTCAGCGGCACTTTGACTGTCACATCCTTTCCGGGTTCTCTCCTGATACTGAATCTCACCACACCGGAGGAGTGCCTTCCAGGTGTTGTGCGTGCCGAAGCCGGCAAATATGGCCCGTCAGATTACTTCATGGCACAGGCGGTAGTGGCACGTACATACATCTTCAGAAATATTTACAGGCATGCCCTTGACGGATATAACATGTGCGATGACATTCACTGCCAGGTCTATCCCGGTGTGGTCACTGACAGCGTGATTGTGAATGCATGCCATTCCACCACAGGAAAGGTGCTGACAGACCGTGACAGCATTCTGATAGAGGCCGCGTTTCACGGTAACTGCGGTGGTGAGACGGCATCCTCTGCTGACGTGTGGCTCGCAGGCTACCCTTACCTCGTGAGCGTGAAAGACCCATGGTGCAGCTATTCCGCATCATCAACATGGAAGAGGACCATCCCGCGCAGCGAATGGAACAATTACCTGGAATCAAAGGGTGTGAAACCGGGAACGGAAGTAACCATCTATTCGACGAACGCCCTGGCGGGAAACAGGATAACACGCCGCACGGTACAGGGAAAGACCCTGTGGAGTGAGGAGATGCGGCTCCGCTTCGGGCTCCGGTCAGCATACTTTACCATTGCATCGGCCGGTGACAGCATTGTCTTCACCGGAAGAGGCTACGGGCACGGAGTGGGTCTGTGCCAGGACGGGGCGAAGCATATGGCCGAAAAGAAAATGAGCTTCACGCGAATAATCGGCTTTTATTATCCGGGTACCATCATTACCGATGTCAAAAAAGCCCGCATGCCGGTGAGACCATGAAAGTTTTAGATAAATTTACAGCAAACTTGAAGTTATGTTCACCCTTTTCAGGAAAGAGGTAGCAGGTTTTTTCAGCTCCCTGACCGGTTATATAGTCATAATTGTTTTCCTTCTGGCCAACAGTCTGATCATGTGGATCATGCCAGGCCAGTGGAACCTCCTTGACAGCGGATATGCCGGCCTCGACACACTATTCGTGCTGTCACCCTGGATCTTCCTCTTCCTGGTGCCTGCAGTCACCATGAGACTCTTTTCGGAAGAACGAAGGGCCGGGACAATTGAACTGTTATGGTCGCGACCGGTGTCTGACGGGGCGGTGATATACGGCAAATTCCTCGCATCAGTGTTTCTTGTGATAATGGCGTTACTGCCAGCGCTGGTATTCGTCCTTTCAGTGTGGTTGCTGGGCGAGACTCCGGGCAACCTCGACAGGGGAGGCACTGCAGGATCATTCATCGGCCTCCTGATGCTGGCCGCCGTTTATGCCGCCATAGGCCTTTTCGCCTCATCACTTACCTCAAACCAGGTGATTTCCTTCATAATTGCCGCTG
>DAIDJT010000176.1 GCA_027451265.1 Bacteroidales bacterium
CCATATCGCCACTGTAAGCGACCCGGTCAGAACTACGTTGAATACAGATGAATAGAGCTCGTTGTCATCGCGCAGCATATACCTCACGGGAAACCATACCGCCAGGCCCAGCAGTCCGAATAACAACATTGAGAAGGTACCGTCGGCGATTGCCGCATCGGTTTTTCCTCCATAGGCAAAATGAATGAGAAGTGACTGGCCTGCTCCCAGAATCAGCCAGGCCAGCCACCATACAATCAGCCTCGTCCTGTTCTCCAGTAACGGATGCTTCATATATTATTTATAACTTTTGATCTCTCCCCCGCCGAATATCACGGTACCTTTGATGGTGAGTGACCTCGTATTGTCCCTGATTACATCACCCCTCATCTTCCTGCTGTCAGAAAATCCCCCGAGGATGGGTGTGACTTCGATCACCACGTTCCAGCTTTCCGGGACAATTATGGTTGTTCCGCCAAAGATACAGGTTATTTCAATTACGTTGTCACCGGGTGCTAGCGATGACCGGGTAAGATCGACCTCTCCGCCTCCGAATATTGAGGTAACTTTTCCGCCCTGGAAGTTTTCGGTTATGAGCTGCCGTTCGGCTCCGCTGAAGATATTCACGTAATCAATATAGTCAGCCTTGTTGACCGTTGAAAAGTCGAGTTTCTTCACCAGCCGCTTCGAATTCACCAGGAGAACTATTCCCAACACTATAAAGAGTGCGGGCCAGAAGAAGTTGAATGACCTGAAGAAATCAGTGAAGAGTTCAGGGATCAGGAAGAATCCGCCAACCGAAATCAATACAATTCCGGGGGTCTTGTTGTCTGATCCGGCGAGTGTGATGACACCGATCACTATAAGCAGCATCTGCCAGCTGAAGATGATGTCATCAATAAAGTGGTCAAGGGGTTCAGGCAGAACAGATGACTTCTTTACAACCAGGATAAGTCCCGCTATGATCAGCAGTATCCCTATGAGAACCCTGTTTGAAGTTTCCGGGTTTCTTGCCGGTTTTTTAAATTCGTTTTCCATTGCTTCAGATTATTTGATTATATTTTTATTTGCATTTTCCCGTAATGGGTTTTAACAAGAAAGCCACACCCGAAAGAACAAGCACGGCCGGCCAGTAGATTTTTTTATAGACTTCCGTGAGCTGTACGGGCATTTCCGGCATGAGAAACCAGAATCCCAATGCAAAAAGTATGACTGCTGATACAAGTTCGAGGCTTATGAGTGACCATATTCCGAAGAAGAGAAGCAAAATCTGCCATTTGAAATAGTCGGGGATATTTCCCAGCCCGAGCAGGTCCAGCTTCGCAACTATCATGATCAGTCCCAGTGATATAAGGAATTTTGCTATACTTGCGAACGGATTTCCGTGTTTTTCTTTCATGACGTATGCTTTGATTTACGGAACAAAAATATTAATGATGATTCAACCTGTGCCACTCATTTCCGGCGGGGAGCGGATATACATCGGTGAACAGCGAAGAAAACGGGTGGTGTTACTTTTTTGTTCATAATTTTTTTTATTGGAAGAGGATTTATAATTTTGCAGACCGAAAAAATGGGAGATGCCCGGATTGTATTCCATACCGATAGCGGGACTTAAGGAGGCAAGGTATACCTATGAATTCACGATAGGGAATGATTTCTTTGAATCCTTTGAGGTGTCTGAGATCAGGCGCGGGGAGTTTCGAGCGGTGGTGGTTCTGCAGAAGTGTTCAACGCATATTGAGCTTGACATAGTCATCAACGGGAAAGCCGGGGTGATCTGTGACAGGTGCCTTGAATCATTTTTCATGCCCCTTTCTTCTGCCAACAGGCTTTTTGTCAGGCAGGGAAGGGATTGGGAGGAATCTGATCCGGACATGATTACGATGCCGCTGGATGAACATGAAATAGACCTGAGTCAGTTTTTCTATGAGTACATCCACCTGGCATTGCCCATCAAGCGCATTCATCCTGATGATGCGGATGGCAACAGCACCTGCGATCCGGAAATGATCAGGAAACTCAATGATCACCTGGTTCAGGGTGAGGGTAAAACCGATCCGCGCTGGGATGATCTTAAAAAACTGACAGGGAATAATTAACTCAATTCATTACTGCGATGCCAAATCCAAAACACAGACACTCCAGCACCAGGAGAGACAAGAGGAGAACACACTACAAGGCTGTGGCTCCTACAACAGCTGCATGCCCCAATTGTGGTTCAGCCCATCTCTACCACAGGGTCTGCCCCGAATGCGGGTACTACAGGGGCAAGCTTGCCATTGAAAAGAAGACGACGGCCTGACCGGCTTACCGTTCAAAATCAGTGAACGATGAAAATAGGTCTTGATGCAATGGGAGGCGATTACGCTCCCGATGCTGTCGTGGCAGGTGCATTTGATGCACTTGGACAGCTGCCGTCAGGAGACCGGATTGTGCTTATCGGTGACAATGGCCGGATAAGGGAGAAGCTCACATCAATGGATGCCGATCCTTCTCTTTTTGATATAGTGCCAACGACACAGGTCATTGAGATGTCTGACCATCCGGCAAAGGCATTCTCCCAGAAGAGAGATTCATCCATTGCAGTGGGGTTCGGGATGCTTAAGAGCGGCCTTATTGACGGATTCGCAAGCGCAGGAAATACAGGCGCCATGATGGTGGGAGCCAGTTATACGGTTAACGTCATACCCGGTGTTTTCAGACCGGCCCTGGCAGCCCTGATACCAAACGTCAACGGCAAATCATCCATTATTCTCGACGTGGGAATAAACCCGGACAGCAAACCTGACGTCCTCCTCCAGTACGGAATGCTCGGTACCGTATATGCAAAACACGTTCTGGGCATACAGAATCCCTCGGTGGGCCTGCTGAATATCGGGGTGGAGGAGGCCAAGGGATCTGCAGCAGTGAAAGCTGCACATGAACTCCTGAATGAAAGCAATGATGTTTTCTTCAGAGGCAATATTGAAGGCCACCACCTCTTTACCGATGAGATGACTGACGTGATTGTCTGCGACGGATTTGTCGGGAACGTGGTTCTTAAAATGGCCGAAAAATTTTACGTCGTTGCAAGATCAAAAGGCATATGCGACAGCTTTTTTGACAGACTCAATTTCGAAGTGGTGGGGGGTACACCGGTTCTCGGCATAAATGAAAACGTCGTTGTCGGTCACGGAATTTCAAACCGGACGGCCATAATGAACATGGTACTCCAAACCCGCGATGTGGTGCATGCAGACCTTGCAGGAAAGATCAGGGAAGCATTCGGAGCATGACGAAAATAAGAGCAGCAATAACCGGCATAAACGCCTGGACGCCGGAATACAGGCTTACCAACCAGGAGCTCTCTGAAATGGTGGAGACCACCGATGAGTGGATAATGCAACGCGTCGGGATAAAGGAGAGAAGAATCCTGAAAGGAGAAGGCAAGGGTACATCTGACCTGGGCGAACCTGCCGTAAGAGGCCTCCTCGAAAAGACCGGCACACGCCCGGAGGAGATCGATCTCCTCATCTGCGCCACAGTTACTCCTGACATGATGTTCCCGGCCACAGCCAATATCATTTCTGACAAGGTGGGGATTAAGAATGCATTCAGCTTCGACGTAAATGCAGCATGCTCAGGTTTCCTGTTTGCACTCCAGACAGCAGGTGCATATGTGGAGACAGGACGGTACAAAAAGGTGATAGTGGTGGGCGCTGACAAGATGTCGTCTATTACCGACTATACCGACCGAACCACCTGCACCCTCTTCGGTGACGCCGCCGCCGCAGTGCTGCTGGAACCCACTCATGAAGAATACGGCATCATGGACCATATCTTCAGGACAGACGGCTCGGGGAAGAAGTATCTGCACATGAAAGCCGGCGGATCAGTACGGCCCGCATCCCATGACACCGTTGGCGGACGCGAACACTTCATCTACCAGGAGGGACAGTCAGTATTCAAGTTTGCCGTTTCAAACATGGCTGATATTGCAGCAGAAATAATGGAAAAAAACGGCCTCAGTCCTGATGACATCGCATGGCTGGTACCACACCAGGCAAACCTCCGGATTATTGACGCCACGGGACGCAGAATGGGACTTTCACCCGAAAAGGTGATGATCAACATACAAAAATACGGCAACACCACAGCCGCAACCATACCCCTGGTATTGTGGGAATTCGAGAAAAAACTGAAGAAGGGAGACAACCTTGTCCTTGCAGCCTTCGGCGGAGGATTCACCTGGGGAAGCATCTGGCTGAAATGGGCCTATGACCCCGCCTAAGGAAAGATGCAGTCCATCACGGCATTTTTTACAGCCTCATTTTTTACTCACCCGGCACAATAGTTTTTATATTTACGTGTTAAATAATTTATAGGGAAATCACGGGAATAAACAAATCACTATGGCAAAAATAATGGAGACAGACAACAGTACCGCAGTCAACCTCATAAGCCAGGGAACTGAGATCACGGGCGACATTAAATCATCAGGCGACATACGCGTCGACGGAGTCCTGAACGGCAACCTGGGCACCAAGGGGAAGGTTGTAATCGGGCCCACAGGCCGAATCAAGGGCGAAGTGGAATGCAAGAACTCCGAGGTTTCCGGCCTGATAGAAGGCAAGATAACGGTGTCACAGCTCCTCAACCTTAAGGCCTCATCGAAGATCAACGGCACAATCGTTACGGGCAAGCTCTCCATTGAACCGGGAGCAGTCTTCACAGGCAACTGCGCCATGAAGGAGGGAGACAATGGAGGAACAGCAGCAGCCAAATCCAAAGAAGAAGGAAAGTAAGGGAAGGGAAGGCCTCGATGCCTATTCGAGGTACAGCACCATCGCCATACAGATGGTGGTAATCATCGTTATCACCTCCCTTGCAGGAGTAAAACTTGACCAGAAGGCCGGCACTGAACCGTTGCTGACAGTCATCCTGTCACTTCTCGGAGTAGCCGCTGCAATGTGGCTCGTTATCAGGGAAGCCATAAGAAATAAATGAAATGTTCAATCGCGGGGCAACCAGATACTACCTCCGCCTCCTGGCACTCTCACTCGTTTCTGTCATTCTGATAATCGCCATTGACAAACTTTTACCTTCCCTTTTTGACACCGCGGCCGCTGTTTTACTTGCTGCAGGTTTCACTCTGGCAGCCTTCATTTCACTTTTAATTTTTTTTAACGGATTCTACGCTGACCGTGAAAAAAGTGTTTTTCTGACACTAATTGCGCTGGGTGTTAAGATGCTGCTCTCATTCGTGCTTGCGCTGCTGTTTCTGCTGGTCTTTAAAAATGACTCAATTGGTTCAATAATCTTGTTTTTTGTTCTATATTTGGCGTTCACTGTTTATGTAGTTCTTACATTTACGAGTGTCCTGAAAAAGAAGTCAGATTAAAGTAATTCAGCTTGAAAAACAGGTATTTATATCTTCTGATACTGGTATTTGCTTTGCTGGCCCGGGCTCTGCCGGCCGCTTCCGAAGGCATCGCTGAGGGTGAAGCAAAATCACAAGAAACAGAAGAGAAGTTTGACGCTGCTCCGTTCATTATGGAGCATGTGGCAGACTCTCACGAATGGCATATCCTGACAAGGAAGGACGGCACAGCGCTGGCAGTCTACCTTCCTGTCATAATTTACGACAGGGAATCGGGACTGCATGTTTTCTCTTCCAGGAAGATTGCCCACGGTC
>DAIDJT010000177.1 GCA_027451265.1 Bacteroidales bacterium
TAGAGGGGTTTCTTAAAATTGATTAGTGTTGGAGGGTATTTGCATCTTTCGAAACGTGACTGACCGCGATATTTAAGGACCACCTTTCTTTTCAGTGAATCAGTCTGACTAAAGTGCATTGTCAGAATCCCGTCAACAGACTGGTCTCTTTCTGCCTTTTTTAAGAAACCGGCAACGTCAAACCGAAGGGAGACATGGAGGAGATCCTCCTCTTCAAACAGCGATAAATATTTTACAGGAGGTATCTGATACTGCAACTCCGTTTTGTTTGCATCAGGCCGGCCCTTCAGATCCTGCCAGGCAGTATCAACCTGGTTTGCCAGCGCTTTCACTGTCGTGTCTGTCTGACCACTGGACGGAAAGACTGAAAGTGCGAAGAACATGAGTACGCTGAAGTTCAGCAGAAGAACTGCATTGCACTTTTGAAAACAGGTCCCGGACTTCATTTTGTTCTGCATTTAAACAACAATAATACAGGCGGATTGGTTCTGCATTCATTTGAAATAAGCAAGTCTCCTTTTCTGACGTCAGTTGAGGTGATGCCACTTTCGGTTGGATTGCCGCAGCTGAATATGCACAGGCATGATAAGATGAGAGGGAGTGAACTGGTTTCAATCCATGACATCTGTAAGGTAATTTGATTTTATATCAAAGTTAAGCTACAGGGAAGCTAAAGTCAACTGATTGTCAGTGCGAAGTGCGGGAATAACTTTTGAAGCCGGTTTTACAGTGAGGCTGATGTAAGGGAATTTATTTCATCGAACAAGGCTTTGAAGCATTTTACCTGGTCATCATCTCCCGGCCTGGAGCTTCTTCCGTAATATGCATCAAGGAAAGTTTCTGCCGGAGACCAGATGGTATGGACCATTCCCCTGAATCTTTCCTTCATCTGCGGGGTGGAGTGATCCCGAAATTTTATCATATCCCTTGCCTGAAGAACTGCACTTTCAGGGTTTCGCCAGGGGCAGGTGACAACACTCAACCCCTTCATGGTAAACATTACCGGAGTCTGATCCGGCCTTTCATAATGCCAGTCACATATCATTACGTCTTTCGGAATCAAATCCACGGCCCTGTGGGTATTGTTAAAGCTTCCTTCCCATTCCCCTATGCCGGTTGTCTTACCGTCAATGAGTCTGTCACCCCATATCCACAACTGCCTGCCGTTTAGGGCCAGGTGATCACGAATGGTCCTTACCTCGCCGGCGAACAGTTCAGCCTTGTCCCTGCCGGAGCACCTGGGACACTGCTTCTCGCCTATGTAGAAGACCTCGTCCATGCCGGCGTGGAAGGCATCAGTCTCAAACACATTGCAAATCTCATCCACAAGGGCAAACACCACCTTGTGAACGTCCGGGTGAAGCGGACAGTAACTTTTGCAATACAGGCCGTCCGGGTTGGGCCAGGCGTACTTTTCCGGCATCTTTATGTCCGGGGTTTCATCAAATTCAGGGTACTCCCTCAGAAGATTGCCTATGTCCCCTGCCCATGACTGATGGCCAAGAAGGTTTATCTGCGGAATAATGCGGATATTATTCTTCCTGCAGACAGAGACAATTCTTTTCACGTCAGCCTTTGTAAGCGCAACCGAATCCCTCAGGTTGGGATAGCTTTCGAACTGATAGTTGAAGTCAACCCGGAGGATGAGCGTATTGACATTTCTCGGCGCCAGTTCACCTTCAATGAATTTAATGAATCTGTCAAGTCCTGCGGGGGAGGGGGCTGCGATGCAGAAGCCGCGTACGGGCATAATATCATCCGGGGTCAATGTTGATTTTGATGATTGCTGTGCGTTTGCACCGATGGCAGCCACCAGGCTAAGAAAGAAAAGAATGCGTTTCATGGTCCGTAGAATTGGGCCATGTAAGATAACAATTATCTTAAATTGAATGAGTCTTGGGTATCGACCTGCAGAAAAGCGGTTGGGAATATTTGTACCCGGAGCCGGGATCGAACCGGCACAGCATCGCTGCCACTGGTGTTTGAGACCAGCGCGTCTACCAATTCCGCCATCCGGGCAATGTCATTTTCAAATCTGCTTCTTTAATTTATTCCTGTTCAATCAATATTTCCTTTACTCATCTCATCCGGATGGCGGAATTGCCTCCCCTGCGGTCCGGCTGCGCGCTAAAAACACCCACCGGGTGTTTTCTGACGCTTACCCTTGCCATCCGGGCATTGTCATTCTTAAATCTGTTTCCTTAATTTATTACAGTTCAATCAATATTTCCTTTACTCATCTCATCCGGATAGCGGAATTGCCTCCCCTGCAAACCGGCCCCTTCGCTAAGTCAGCCCACCGGGCTGCATTTTAACGATCGGTCCTGCCATCCGGGCAGATAATAATCTGCAGTCATCAGTCTGAAGTCTGAAGACATACGGATTAGCCGGATGCGAAAATAGGATAAATATTTGAAAACCCCACTACTGCCTTATTTTAAGGATCTCCACCTTCCTGAACTCAACCGGATGGGATTCTGACTGCAAGGCTATAAAGCCCTCCTTCAGCGGCGTTCCCTGCGGCAGGGTGAAGCCCTCAGGCAGATCGCCGCCTATCTGCGGGTTGGAGTATGTCAGTACAGTGTCACCGTTGACAATATGATGAATGATACTGTCACCGTAAACCACCAGCTCCGCCGTGACCCATACATCATCATAAAAGTACTTTGAGGATGATGAGGTACAGTGTTCCGTTATCAGGGAGTCGCCTATCATAATATGGGTATGAGGTGTGCAGACGTTCATTGTAGGCGTTTCCCTCTCAGCGGTGCTGCCCAGGAACTGAACCTCGACCGATACTGGCCAGTCCTGGTTGAGTCCGATTGTTGCCGGATCCTGGCAGTGGAACATTATGCCGCTGTTGCGGAAACCCCAGGAGGGGCCGCCCGGAGTCTGCTCACCGGTGAAGCGGTATTCAACTCTCAGCTTATACGAAGAGAAGGGTTCCTTGTAGTAAATGTGACCAAATTCATACCTGAAGGTGTCATACTCCGAATATGAAACCTTCATGACCCCGTCTTCGACCCTGAAGGTGTTTTTGTAGTTCTCGCCGAGAGGTGATCCTTTGATCTTAATCACCCATCCGTCACTGTCCGTTGAACAGTGGGATCCACTCCACTGCTCCTTCGTCTTCGGGGAACAGGAGGCGAGAAGGAGAGTGATTGTGGCAAAAATCAGAGTTCTATTTATCATAGGTTACAATTATGAATGCCCAACGGGCAGGTTTAATGACTCAGGATCTGTGTTACAATGCCTGATGGCTTGGGGAGAAGATTATATATCAAGGTTTTGTTCTATAAAAATTAATGACTCCCGGCCATAATCAAATCCAAATTCCCGAATCGAAATTCGCAATTCTCATCTCTCACCTCACACCTCGCAATTTGCAATTCTCACCTCACACCTCGCAAATCTCACCTCGCAAATCGCAAATCTACAATGCCTTATGGCCTGTTGCCTCCAGAATGGCCTGTTTGATCCCTGCTGCATCATACCCGCACTCATGCCACAGCTCCTGCTGCGTGCCGTGTTCGACGAAATAGTCAGGTATCCCCAGGCGCCTCACTTCAACCGCATAACCGTGATCATTTGCGAATTCAAGCACTGCCGAGCCAAACCCACCCTTTATAATGCCGTCCTCAACCGTGATGATTTTTTTGAACCGTTTCATAACACTGTGCAGTACCTCATCGTCAAGTGGACCGGCAAAACGCATGTCATAGTGCAGCACGGAGATTCCGTCAGCCCTGAGCGCCTCCGCCGCTTCAACAACAAAGTTCCCGGGGTGGCCCAGGCTCAGCACCGCGACATCAATCCCCTCACTTATCAGCCGGGCCCGCCCCACAGGTATCTCCTCAAACGGCTGCCGCCAGTCGCATATCACACCTGTGCCTCGTGGATAGCGGATACTGAAAGGTCCCTTAATCTTATCAAGCTGGGCAGTGTACATCATGTTACGTAGTTCCACCTCATCCATCGGGGCGGCAGTAATCATCCCCGGAATGTTGCGCATGAAGGCGATATCAAAAAAACCGTGGTGCGTCGCCCCATCGGTACCCACCAGTCCGCCACGGTCCAGGCAGAAGACAACCTTGAGTCCCTGTAATGCTACATCATGCACCACCTGGTCATAGGCACGCTGCATGAATGAGGAGTAGATATTGCAGAAGGGGAGGAGTCCGTTCGCAGCCAGACCGGCCGAGAAAGTGACCGCGTGCTGTTCACATATGCCAACGTCAAACGCCCTGTCAGGCATCTCCTTCATCATAATATTGAGCGAACACCCGGAAGGCATGGCTGGTGTTATTCCCACAATCTTTTCATTCTGGCGGGCCAGGTCAACTATTGTATTGCCGAAGACCTCCTGGTAAAGCGGGTGCTTTGAACATTCGGCCGGCCTGATAAGCTCACCGGTGCACTTGTCAAATTTGCCCGGGGCATGGAAGATGGTCTGCTGCTCTTCCGCCTTCGGGAATCCCTTGCCCTTCACGGTGACGCAGTGGAGGAGCTTGGGCCCCGGAATGGTCTTAAGATCTTCCAGTACGCGGGTGAGATGAAGCACATCATGACCGTCTATCGGGCCGAAGTACCTGAATTTAAGTGCCTCGAACATATTGCTCTGTTCAAGTACCGTCCCCTTGATGCCGTTCTCGAGCTGTGACGCAAGGATCCTGGCCCTGTTGCCGACCCTCTTGTAGCGGCCGAGAAGGCGCCATACTTTATCCTTGAACCGGTTATAGGTCCGGCTGGTGGTTATGTCAAGAAGGTACTCCTTGAGTGCACCCACGCTGGCGTCAATTGAAATGTTGTTGTCATTGAGGATAACGAGCAGGTCGGCTTTCTGGTTTCCAGCGTTATTGAGTCCCTCGAAAGCCAGTCCGGCCTGAAGCGCACCATCACCAATAACTGCTACAACTTTGCGATTCTCGCCCTTGACCTGTGCCGCAACGGCCATGCCCAGTGCTGCCGAGATAGATGTTGAGGAGTGCCCCACGCCAAAGGCATCGTATCCACTTTCCGACATTCGCGGGAAACCGCTGATACCCTTATATTTACGGTTTGTATGGAATTGCGCTTTCCGTCCGGTAAGAATCTTATGGCCATAAGCCTGATGCCCCACGTCCCACACAACTTTGTCATAGGGAGTATTATAGACATAGTGCAGTGCGACGGTCAGTTCAACTACACCGAGACTTGCCCCGAAATGGCCCGGGTTACTGCTGACCTCATCAATAATATGTTGTCTCAGCTCATCGCTGAGCCTTACCAGGTCAAGCCTGTCAAGTTTCCTGAGGTCTTCAGGAGTGTCTATTTTGTCTAGCAGCCGTTCTGATGATGACATTGGTACAGGTTGTCAAATGCCGGGTCAAAGATACTTATATTTTAATTTTTCCCGAATCGTGCAATCTTGTGACAAACGGGGCATATGTTACCGGTTGCCGGAAGCACTGCCGGAGTTAAACCCCTTCTAAATGAACAATTATTGTAATGTAATGATGACCATCTGGGCGTAGTCAAAACTACCGGCTTTTGTACCAGGTTAGATGTAGACTAATTAACTCAAGTTGCTATTTATAAAATTGTTCTAGAGATCGCATAACCAAAAATGAATATCACCACT
>DAIDJT010000178.1 GCA_027451265.1 Bacteroidales bacterium
GGGAGGTGCAGTAAAGGTCAGGGCAAGGATTGAAAAGGTTGACAGGAAAGGGCTGGTGATAACTGAAATACCCTTCGGCAGAACAACCTCTTCACTCATAGAGTCAATAGTAAAGGCAAATGACAGGGGCAAGATCAAGATCAAAAAGATCGATGACAATACCGCTGGCGGAGTTGAAATAGTTGTGCAGCTGCAGAGCGGCGTCTCTCCGGACAAAACGATTGATGCCCTTTACGCTTTCACTGATTGTGAGCTTTCCATTTCACCAAACGCATGCGTCATCACTGACGAAAACAAACCGGCATTCATCGGGGTCAGTGACATCCTGAGGCATTCGGCGGACCAGACTGTCAAGCTTCTCACAAGGGAACTTGAGATACGAAAGGCCGAGCTGGAGGAGGAATGGCACTTTTCATCACTTGAAAAGATCTTCATTGAAAAGCGTATCTACCGTGACATAGAGGAGAGCGAGACGTGGGAGGCTGTCATCAGCGCCATCGACAAGGGGCTGAAGCCATACAAGAAGCTGTTCAGGCGCGAGATCACCCGTGATGACATAATAAAGCTCACGGAGATCAAGATCAAAAGGATATCGAAGTATGACTCCTCAAGGGCTGATGAGCATATCAGGGGTATTGAGGGTGAACTGGAGGAGGTTGCCAACCACCTGGCAAACATAATCCCCTATGCCATAAATTATTATCGTCAGATAAAAAAGAAATACGGCAAGGACAAGGAGCGGCGGACGGAGATCAGGAGCTTCGAGACCATCGAAGCCACCAAGGTGGTGGCCGCCAACGCCAAGCTGTACGTCAACCGGCTGGAGGGCTTCATCGGCACCAGCCTGAAGAAGGATGAGTATGTGTGTGACTGTTCGGATATTGATGATATCATTGTGATCAGGAAGGACGGCACCTATCTGATCACAAAAGTTGCCGAGAAACAGTTTGTGGGGAAGGACGTGATTCATATCCAGGTATTCCTGAGGAACGACTCCCGCACAATTTACAACGTGGCTTATCAGGACGGCCGTGACGGGCCGTACTATGTCAAGCGCTGTGCTCTTACCGGGCTGACGCGCGACAAGGAGTACAACCTCGGGAAGGGCACTGCTGCCACAAGGATACACTATCTGAGTGCCAACCCCAACGGTGAGGCAGAAGTTATCAGGGTTTACCATAAACCCAAGGCCCGGCTCAAGAAGCTCACCTTCGATTTTGACTTCGGCGAACTGGCCATAAAGGGGCGCAGTTCAATGGGCAATATTCTCACCAAAAACCCTGTACATAAGATAACTCTTAAGGAGAAGGGGCTTTCCACCCTCGGCGGCCGCAAGTTGTGGTTTGATGATGCAGTGATGAGGCTGAACGCAGACGGCAGGGGCAGATTCCTCGGTGAGTTCGCCTCCGAGGAAATGCTGCTTGTAGTAACCCGGGGCGGTTGGTACCGGACCTCAGGCACTGACCTGTCATCACATTTCGAAGATGACCTGCTGCTTCTCGAGAAGTTCAGGGAGACAAAGATATTCTCGGCAGTATACTGGGACCAGGAGCAGGAATTCTACTATGTCAAGCGTTTTGCCTTCGAGGAATCAGACCGTCTGCAGTGCTTCATTGCCGACAGCGAGGGCTCCAGGCTGGTAAGCCTTACGGAGGTGGAATACCCCCGGCTTGAGCTTAAGTTCGGCGGAAAGAATGAGGGCAGGAAGCAGGAGATAATTGAGGTGGCGGAATTCATTGGCGTCAAAAGCTTCCGTGCCAAGGGAAGGAGGCTCTCAAATTACAATGTAGCCGATATCCGTGAAATTGAACCTGTAGTCAGAAGCGAAGCAGCGCCACCGCCACCGGAGTCTGAAATTGGCAGTGATGATGACCTCCCGCCTCAGGTTCACGCCCCGGATGATCCCGCACAGATGAAACTAGACCTTTAGCAACCCGTGAATATTTACCTGATAGGATTCATGGGAAGCGGAAAAAGCACCGCCGGGAAGGGGATAGCAGCCCTTCTTCGCTGGAGGTTCACCGATCTTGACAAACTTGTTGAGCAGAATGAAGGTATAACCGTCGCTGAGATTTTTGCGGTCAGGGGGGAGGAGCTCTTCCGAAGGGCTGAAACTGAGGCTCTGAAAAGGGTGTCAGGCCGGAAAAGGACCGTTGTGGCATGCGGTGGCGGTACCCCCTGTTCAGAAGCAAACATGGCCCTGATGAAGTCAACCGGGGTGACTGTCTACCTCAGGCTTCCTGTTGAGGCCCTGGTATCACGGCTCAGCGGCTCAAGGACACACCGGCCGCTGCTGGATAATGCGGGGCCAGAGGAACTGGCAGAAAGGGTCAGTGATCTCATGGAAAAAAGAGGGATGTGGTATGAACAGGCTGACCTTATCCTGGATACGGAAAACATGGATGAGGAAGAGATGACCACAATAATTGCCGGTGCAGTAAGATCTAAAGGAGCTTACTTGTAGGTTTCAATTTTTCCCCGTAACTTGTATAAGAAAGTCTGTACCTTAACCCGGATATGTCAAAAACTGAAAGGGCACTGAAAGCCGGTTTTAACCGGGTCTTCCCGCCATCTGTCGTCCTGGCGGCATTGACCTCTGCAACCACCGTCGCAGTGCTGACTGACCTTTCCATGTTCCGTGTAACACCAATTCTTTACACACTCACGCTGGTGGTGATCATCATCGGGTCAGGTCTGATGATAAGAAACCGGCATTATGTTCCCATTCTTCGTAACCTGCGTCTCCGCGGAAAGTTGTTGCTGGCACCGGTGGTGTTGCTGACCCTGACCGTACCGGCAGCCATAATCTATATTTATTATGACCTGACCGCAAAAGAATCACTGCTCCTTCTTTCCGGGCTTCTCACATCAGTTGCGGCGGCATTTTTTCTGTCTGCAATGGTTGTGGTCACCCTCCCGGCCATGGCATCAGCGCTTTACCTGGCTGAGAGAGCCGGAGTACGATCGGGCAGGATAAGGGCAAAGGACCTGGCCAGGCAGACACTTATCTCCTCCGCATTCCTTGCCCTGATAATGGTGATTGTCACCATGACCGCGGATTTAAGGATCTCCCGTGCCATAATCCTTCTCCCTGTAGCCGCAATTGCCATGATGCTTCTTGATATTGTCATCGTCGCCAGTTTCCGGAATACACTTGCCGTCATGATGGATGCAACTATCACTCCCTCTGCAGGTGATACGGAGCAGCACCATGTATCGGAAAAGACTGATGGATTCAGAAACGTAATTCTTGTGGCGGACCATTACCCTGATCTTACAGCCGGCAGGCTTGATTACCTTGTCAACAATGCAGGCGATTCATATGCAATGGAAATCATTTCCATTGCTGCCAAAACATATGATCCTGCCCTGCTTCCTGCCCTTAAGACTATTGCCACACCCGGCCGTTTCAGTGACCAGGTGCGGAATGATGCTGTTGCAGGGACAGCAATTATTGAGAAGTATTATTCTGATCCTGTCAGGAACAGTGATCTCCTGCGCCTTCCGGGCATCCCGGAGAAGGCAGCCGTAGCCAGGTCAGTTTTCCTTGGAAAGAGCAATTCACCGGAACAGGATATCATCAAGCTCCTGACAGATGCAAGCCCGGAAGTCAGAAGGACAGGTCTCAGGGCAGCTGGCCGTTACGGTATGACAACACTCCGCGAAGAGGTGATTAAATCCCTGGACAATCCGGAAACTGCCCGTGATGCGTATCATGTGCTCAGGCATTTCGGTCCGGAGGTTTACGGCGACATAATCGGAACAGTTATCAGGCCCGGGAACAGCGAACGGGAAAACAACATCATCCTGAGGCTGCTCGAGGCCATGCCTCTCAGTGAGTCGCTCCCCTGGCTGAGCAATTTCGTTGTCTCCGGCCACATGGGAATCCGCCTGAAGGCAGCCTGCAGCCTGTGTGCAAGAGGATGGATGCCCCAGGGCAAAAACAGGGAAAGAATTGAAGAGACAATAACCCGGACCGTACACGTTATGGCAAGGCTTATTGCCATGCAGGCCGAAGCGGCGAAGGGCAGGCATTTCCTTCTGTCTGCGGCCCTCGAGGATGAGAGAAAGATGAACCGTGAACTCATCAGATGCCTCATATCCCTGATGGCGGGAAAAGCAGCCCCGGAAATAATTCTTCCTGATGCAGAAAATTGCACCTCCTGCCAGGCAGGAGTCGCTGCGGAGGCAATCGACAGCTTTATTGGAGAACCACTCCGCAAACCTCTGAGAGCCCTGCTGGGCAACAGCACCGACAGCGGAAGGCTTGCCGAACTCGCAGTCTATTTCCCCGTCAGGAGCCTCAGGGGCCAACCGGTCTCATCATTCCTCCTGGCTTCGGAGCAAAACATAACCGGGATCTGGAGCAAGGCCTGCGCCCTTCATCTGACAGCCACGGAAGGCAGGGGCCTCGACAGGGAGCACGCTGTCTCTTACCTGTTCAGCAACAGCCAGGTACTTCAGGAAGAGAGCGCCAGAGCCATACGCGCAATAAATCCGGACTGGTACAGTGATGCAGAATCACGCCTCCCGGAACCGGCAAGGTCAAGGATATCAGCTGTGACAGCCGGTACTCTTCCACAGGCAGCCATGATATTTGAGAAGACCAGGTTCCTCAGCCTCTGCTTTGCAAATATTCCTGAAGAAAAAATGATAATGCTGGCCTCGCAGATGCGCTATTCCGAGTCATATGATGCCGGATCACTTCCACGGGTGATCTCATGGGTGGTGCCATCGAGGGACGGCAAGACAGGCCTCTATTCCCTGCCGTTAACCGATATTGCCAGCTTTGTGTTTTACTATCCGGAATTCACTGATATCTTTGTGAAATATATTGACAGCCTGGAGGGGGTGTCCGCAACATAAAAATGTTTTCTATGCCAGAAAGGAGTATCATTATAAGACCAAATCCGTTTCCGGGACTGAGAGCATTCAGGCCGGATGAAGGACACCTGTTCTTCGGTCGGATAGAAAGCACCCTGAAGGTCGTATCCAGGCTTAAGGAAAACAGGTTCGTGGCTGTGCTGGGTGCATCAGGCAGCGGCAAATCGTCACTGGTACTATCAGGAGTCATACCCGCTCTTCTGAAGGAAAACACTGCAGAAAAGAAATCATGGTCTTACCTGGTCTTCAGACCTGCACTCAATCCTGTTGACCACCTGGCAACAGAACTGTCGGCACTCTCTGCCGGCGCCGGCTTTAACCAGCTTTCAGAGGTCAGCGTGGCAACCTCGCTTCATAACAAAACGGAAGGTCTTACTGACGTGATAAACCGGATCAGGAAGAACCTCCGCCAGCAGGTGGTTATTGTAATCGACCAGTTTGAGGAAATATTCCGGTTCAGTCCGGCTAACTCCCGGGACCTCCCCGGTGATGATGCAGCAGAGTTTATTGATCTGATAGTCAATGCGATGCAGAGGCCGGACCATGGATTGTACATTATTCTCACCCTCAGGTCAGAATATGTCTCGGAGTGCGGGCGGTTCCATTTGCTTACCAACCTGATGAACAGCAGCAGTTACCTGCTTCCCCAGATCCCTGTTGATCAGATGGTAACAGTCATTGAGGAACCGGTAAAGCTGTCAGGCGGATCTATTG
>DAIDJT010000179.1 GCA_027451265.1 Bacteroidales bacterium
GTCATAGCGTACCAGCATCTCGGGTTCTATATCAGTAAAAGCTGTTTTTGACGTGGTGGCGGGAGATGCAATATAGTGCCACCAGTCGCCTGTGGGGCCTGATGTCAGGAAGAGCTCGACGTTTGCATTTCCGCCAGTACCTGAATAGCTTCCGGTTATAAGTGTCGCGTAGGCATTGGCATTAGCACGCAGAACAAGGGTGCCGTTGTTTGTAAGGGATGATAATGTCAGCCTTGCTCCCGGCTCAACTATCATTGTCAGGCCTGCATTAAGGGTGAAGGCGGGGCCGGGGGCAACCGCAGGGTAATTTGACAGTCCTGACGGAATGATGACGTTTGTTGTTGCCGGGCGGATACCCTTATCCCAGTTCAGGGGGCGGGTCCAGTCAGTAGATATTCCTATCCACCTGCTGTACCTGATCTCAAATGCTCCGATGTCTGTCTGTCCAATCCTCTGGCCGCCGGCATAGTCGTTTGAAGGAACTGATACGCCCGGATAACTGGCAGTTCCGCTGTCGCGGCACGGAGAGACGAAGGCCAGGGTGAAATCACCGTTAACCGGATCTGTGAAGTTAGGCCCTTCAGGATCGGTGTTGGAGCTGTTCAGGTTGAGACATCCCGGCAGGGATGCTCCTTCGATGGCGCAGTATTCAATGACTGACGATGGTGTTCCCGTGAGGCCGATGTGGTTTGAACCACCCCACATGACAGTATTGATAACTCTGGCACCGGGGGAGTTGTCAAGGAGGATTGATTTGCCTTCAGCGGCAGGCGAAGAGCTGTAGGCAATTGTGGAGTTGACAATCTGGGGTGAGCTTGTGATTGAGGCTATTGTTCCGCCGCCACGGGTGGATGAGAGGGAGCGGTTATTGTAAAGGATTATGTTTGAAATTACCGGTGAGGATCCCCCTGCGACGTAGATGGCACCTCCCTGTTCATTGGCAATGTTTCCGTACATGATACACCTTGATATCACAGGAGAGGAAGTGCCTGCCACAATGATTGCACCGCCATAACCGGCTACGCAGTTGCGTATCGTGGAGTTTGTGACTGTTACTGAGGAGGTCCCCAGGTAGAGTCCGCCGCCGTAATAGCCTATGCGGGGGGCAAGCCTGCGGCCGTTCTCAATTGTGCAGTAGCTGATTGTACTGGTACCTGAGGAGATCAGGGTTATGTTACCCCAGGTGTCGGTTGCCTCGCCGTTAGTGCCGTCAAGGTCGGTGTCAGCTGTAATAAGGATCCGGGCCACGGAGGTTCCCTGTGCATTGAGCTGGCCGGTGCCGTTTATAAGTATCCCGGCGCCGATGCTTGTAGAGATGAGTGTTGTACCTGCAGCGATGGTAAGCTGTTCATTGTCGGCAATGATGGTTCCGCTGAAGTATTTGGTCCCTGATATGGTGAATGGGCCTGCCAGTGTCCCCCGGTATGGATTGCCCATGCTTCCGTCACCCAGCAATTGTGCCTTCGCCGGCAATAACTGAATGAGGGCTACGGCAGAAAGTAAAAGTATTCGTTTCATGTTAAACCCCGAGTCTTTATGATATAGTGCTCCCCTAAAAACGGACTTAATCTATTTATTATTAAACTGACAGAAGAGTGAATTGTTGCAAATGTAAGAAATATGGAATAATGGGCGATATGATGGTCATATTTATAAGTTTTCGTCCGGCCGGATTAAAATGACACTTCTTGCTATCTTTGTGTATATCACTCTTGAATGCAACCAGGGCGTAACACTATAAGGCGCGCATTTGGCCTCCTGGCAGAGAGCTCTGCGAAGGAGACAATCATAAGCGCCATTATTCTGATCATCAGGGCATTGCTGCCGCTGGCACTGGTGTTGCTGCTTCGGTATTTTGTGGATCAGGTGACGGGAGCTGCCGGTCCGGGAGCAGGAGCAGGCACCGCTGCTGAGGCTGTCGGAGGCGTAACCGGCTTGCTTAACAGGGATGGCGCAATTCCGGCATCCCTCATCTGGCTTATCGTTGCCCTGGCGGTGGCACTTCTGGCTGATGACCTGCTCTCCTATGCAGGAACATACGTAACCAGGCGGCATGCTTACCTGCTTGAGGCACATATATCTTCACTGATCCATTCTCATGCGGGCAGTTTGGGATTGAAGCACTTCGAAGATCCTCTCTTCCATGACAGGCTGGAAAGGGCTGCGCGAGACATCTCATGGCGGCCCGCCGCAATGGTATCCGACTTTATCCTCCTGTTGCGGGGCGTGATCTCCTTCATTGCCATGTCATACCTGCTGAGAAATTTCGGGATCATACCGCTGCTGATCCTGGTGTTGGTCTTCGTTCCCTTCCTGCTTGTCAGGGCGCGCAACGCATCGAAGCTCTGGGAGATACGCAGGAGGGTGACGGCAGATTCGCGGCAGGCATCATACTTCAGCTGGCTGCTGACAGGCGAGAAGCCGGCCCGGGAAGTGAAGCTGTTTGACCTGGGAGGATTCTTTGACGGGTTGTTCCGGAAACACTTCAGGGCTTCAAAGGAACCTGAGCTTGAAACGGTCAGAAGGAATTTTCTTCCGGAGAGCCTCGCAACGCTGCTGAAGGTGTCGGCTTTTGCCGGGGTGCTTGTCTATGCCACTGCACGATATCTCAACTCTTCGATCACTGCCGGCGAACTGGCCATGTACCTTGTGGCCTTCCGGCAGGCGCTGGTTTATCTCCGTGACACCGTTACCGGTTATTCCGGCCTGGCCGAAAACAGGCTTTTCCTTGATGATCTGTTCAGTTTTCTCGATCTGAGTCCTGATATGAAGGGTGGCGGTACGGCGCCTGATCCGGAATCGTTCAGGGAGATTGCTGCGGAGAAGGTAACCTTTACGTACCCGGGAGCTTCGCGGCCTGCGCTTAAAGACGTAAGTCTCAGGATAGGGCAGGGAGAAAAAGTGGCTATCGTGGGTCCCAACGGTTCGGGCAAGACCACGCTGGTTAAGCTTCTGTGCCGGCTATATGACCCTGATGGCGGCCGGATTACGGTTAACGGTACCGACGCCGCAGCCATTGAGCCTGCCTCGTACCGGAGGCTTTTCTCGGTGGTATTTCAGAATTTCATGCTCTATTACCTTAGCGCAGGTGACAATATCAGGCTTGGCAGCGGTGGAATCTTTGATGACGCAGAGCGAAAAGCTGAAGTAGTCAATACCGGGAATACCGGCCAGATTGAAATGGGAGCCGGGATGGACGACACCGACAATGACGGGAAAATCATAAAGGATACTGCCGGAAAGGGTGGTTTCGAAGAAGTAAGGAGGGCTGCTGCAGCGGCAGGAATAGGTGAACTTCTCGGAGCACTTCCTGAAGGATATGACACTATGCTCGGGCATCACACAGAGGGAGGGCACGAGCTGAGCTGGGGAGAATGGCAAAAGATAGCCATCGCCAGGGCCATTTACCGCAAATCACCGGTACTGATACTTGATGAGCCTTCCTCATCACTTGATGCTGACTCCGAATACCAGATCTTCTCCGATCTCTCACGGATTACCGGCGGAAGGACTTGCATCTTCATAAGCCACCGGCTGTCGAATGTGCGTGAGGCTGACCGCATAATAGTACTTGACGGCGGAATGATCGTCGAGTCTGGAACCCATAATGAGCTGATGGCTGCGGGCGGCAGGTACTTTACAATGTTCACCAGGCAGAAATCAATGTACCGATGACAGAGCCGGGGAATGAATTGCCGCCTGAGAACGACGGAGGGCTTCAACGGGCAGTCCGGTTGCTGCTGTTGCTGAGCAGGGTTGATTTCTCTGATGAACAGAAACGTCTTATTTCAGAGGAGCTCAGAGAGTTCCCTGCCTGGAGGCTCTTTGCCGGGCTGGCCGTGAGACACGGTGTTGCCGCCCTGGTCTGGCAGAATATCTCTGACCTCGGGCTTGCAGGACAGGTGCCGGAGACAGAGAGGACCCTGCTGGATGGATTAAGGTTTAAATCAATAGCCAGGGTATCATGGATCACCGGGGTCGCTGCCGCGGTGACTGACCTCCTTGACCGCGAAGGGATAAAGGTGGTGCTGCTGAAGGGCCTCGCCCTTGAACATACTGTCTACGGCGCAAGGGGACTGCGTCAGATGAGTGATGCGGATATCCTTGTTGCCCCTTCTGATGCCCTGAGGGCCAGGGATATACTGATCGCTGCAGGTTTTGAGTCCATGCCTCTCAAGTCACCGCTTTACAGGCATATCATCCTTGACCTTGGCAATCACCTTCCGGAGCTGCATCGCGGAGGCATCTCCGTTGACCTGCACTACAGGCTTTTCGGCCCGGAGGGCGAAGAAATGGTTGAAAAGGCAATAAGGGACTCGATTGTCATTCGGGGAGCCGGCCGGGAAGCAGGAGTCCGCCGGGAAGTCCGGGTAAGCAAGGAAGTCTTCCGGGAGCCAGGAGCCAACCCGAGACCAACCGGGGAAGCAGGAACCAAACAGGAAGCCGGACAGGAAGCAGGCAGCTCCGGCACCGGCAGCGGAACTTACCGCGTCCTGCCCCCTGTCACTGCATTCCTGGCTCTGGTCAGCCATATATACAAGCATGAAATCAAAGGGGAGTTTCAGCTCAGACTCTGGACTGATATCTATCTCCTGCTTGAAAGGTATGGCGAACAGATACTGACAGCCCGGCTGCCTGCTGAAGCGGAAGAGGCGGGTATCAGGGAGGAGACCGCTGCGGTGCTCGCGGTCATGGAGCAGGTATGGGAATTGGCTATGCCTGAAGGATTGACGGTGCATGCTGCTGCCGGGGAGGCCACATCAGACAGGTTCATGCAAAGGTTGGCCCACCCCGGATCAGTCGAATCGCTGAGTCAGAGGGAGATGTTCATGAGAAACCTGAAAGCGCTGAAGGGTCGCCGTAAGAAATTCATCTTCATAATAGGCGATATTTTTCCCTCCTTCGGATTCATGAAGAGGAGGTATGCCTGCCGTTCAACCCTTTCAGCTATCATGTATTACCCTCACAGATTGGGTAAAATTTTGTGGATTTTAGGCCTTATCAGGGCAAAAAACTACGACAATTAATAAAAAACAGGGAGAATCGCTAAATAATTTCAATTTTTCTTGGAGGCTAATGAAATTATTTCTTAAATTTATATCAGTCAGATTTTTATTTTAGTCAATGTCATGAATGGGCTTTTTTAGATAATATGATTAAAGGCGTAAAGGATGGGAGCTATTAGTCTGGAATGTGAGTTTTATAGGTTTTAAAGGGCAAAGGGCGCTTCATCTGCGCAGTCTCGCTGCATGAACCGTCGCTTTTGCGAATGCTGCAGGACTTTCCCCCGCAGCTCTGCCCCGGGTTCCACTGATCCGGGGCAGTTTTATGCCACCCCTTTCCGGTCTGTTGTCGCAAAAGAATTACTTTTGCACAAACAGCCCATGAAATGACAACCGCCCTTTATCTATACAACACACTTACACGCAGGAAGGAACTTTTTGAACCGCTTGCCCCGCCGTTTGTCGGTATGTATGTTTGCGGACCAACCGTATACAGTGAGGCACATCTCGGCCATGCCCGGCCTGCAGTGACATTCGATGTACTGTACAGGTACCTGATGCACCTGGGTTACCGGGTTCGATATGT
>DAIDJT010000180.1 GCA_027451265.1 Bacteroidales bacterium
GAAGGACCTATGTCCTTGTTGTAAAAGCCCAGGTATCCGAATGCGGCCCTGGCATTCAGGATGAGCTTTTGCTTATTGTCAAGCGGCATGTAATAATCAGCCTTGAAGACCGCCTTGTAGAATTCAATCCATTTGTATTTCTCCTCATCTGTGGCACCGGCAAAGTTTTTGCCGCTGATGGCCGAATAGGGCGGGGTGGCCTGCAGGGACAGAGTGAAGGTGGAACCGCCCGTAGGATAAATTGGATTGGGCCCTGCGGAGAACCTGGTTATTTTTGCGCTCAGTGTTGCAAGATTTGCCGTCCCGTTCTTGAAAAGGAAATTGTACATTTCGTATTTGCTGAGGCTGTACCTCTGGTAGCTGGCCTCATAAAACACTGAGAAGTAGTCATCCGGCCACTCCAGCCTCTTGCCGAAGCCCACCGAGGCCCCGTCAATGATCATTGACTGCCTGTCCTCGTCACCTTTCTTCTTGCCGTCAGTCATGAGTGACCGGAAGGCTGAGATTGAGAGGGTGTTGGGTTTTTTGCCGCCGAGCCACGGCTCGATGAAAGAAACGTTATATGACTGGTAAACGCGGCCGTTTGACTGTGCCCTTATCTGAAGCGACTGCCCGTCACCGGAGGGATAGGGCCTCCACTCATTCAACTTGAAGAAGTTGCGTATTGCGAAGTTATTGAACCTCACCCCTACTGTTCCCACAAGCATTCCTGCTCCCCAGCCGCCTGATATCTCGAACTGGTCATTGGCTTTTTCCTCAAGTGCATAGAGCAGGTCAACGGTGCCGTCAACCTGGTTCAGGAGAGGCTGAGGGTTGATTTTCTCAGGATCGAAATGACCGAGCACTGCCACCTGCCTTGCAGAACGGATGAGGTTATCCTTGCTGAAGAGATCACCGGGGCGGGTGAACAGTTCACGCCGGGCAACATGTTCATTTGTCCGGGTGTTACCTGTGATAATGACGTTATTGAGAGTTGCAGGATCACCTTCATATATGCGCACCTCGAGGTCAATTGAGTCACCCTCCACCTTCTTCTCAACAGGGGTAAGCCTTGAGAAGAGATAACCGTAGTTGAGGTAGAGTGAGCTGACAGCGTCATCGTCAACATTGAGCCTCTTGTCAATCAGCGTCTGATTGTATATCTCGCCCGAGGGGAAGTTGAAAACTCGGGTAAGCTGATCCTTTGTATAGATGCTGTTGCCTACCCAGTCAACATTTCTCAGGTAGAACTGGTTCCCCTCGTTGATCTTCAGCACAAGAGCCATCTTTCCGTCCTCAAGTGCATAGGTTGAATCTCCGATAACGCGGAAGTCGCGAAAACCGTTTTCATTGTAAAACTCTACCAGTTTTGCCCGGTCCTCCTCGTACTTTGCCTCGATGAATTTTGAGCCCTTGAAGATGTTGAGGTCCTTCTGCTTGGTGTTCTTCATCACCCGGCGCAGACGCTTGTCCTCGAAGAATTCATTGCCCTCGAAAACTATCTGTTCTATCTTTACCTTTGAATTCTTCTTTACTATAAAATTAAGAATTACGTTGTTGGGCATATCGGGGTCATCCTTCTGGATGATATCCACCTCGGTGTTGAGGAATCCTTTTTCGATATAATGATCCTTGATTGTCTTTTCGGCCCTGTTGAGCAGGTGGGCTGTCACCTGTGACCCGGGCGGAAGGGTCAGTTTCTCAATCAGGTCAGTCTCTTCAGATTTCCTGATCCCTTCGAACTTCAGTGAGGAGAGGCGTGGCCGTTCCTGGAGAAATATGTCGAGCCAGACATTCTCTCCTTCTTTCCCGGTAACGGTAATCTTCACGTCAGAAAAAAGACCCTGGTCCCATAGTTTCTTACAGGCGGCGGTGATGACCTCGCCGGGTATATCCACCTTTTGACCTATTCTGAGGCCGGAGATGCCGATAAGGGCATTGGGTTCAAGAAACTTCACCCCTGAGATTGTAATGCCGGCAATTGTATACTCTTCAGGGTAGACATAACTGACGTATTTATCTTCTGTCTGGGCGGTGGCAACCAGTCCTGTCAGAAGCAAGGCAAAAAGGGAGATTATCCGCATAGGTTTCATTTTTTTCATCTCAACTGTTTTCAGCGATCTGCTCACTGGTCTTTCCATATCTCCTTTCCCTTTTCTGGAAGTCTGCCACTGCTTTGTAAAAGTCCTCTTTACCAAAATCGGGCCAAAGTTTTTCCGTGAAATAGAGTTCAGTATATGCAAGCTGCCATAGGAGGAAGTTGCTGATGCGCTTCTCTCCGCTGGTACGTATCATTAATTCAGGATCGGGAATATCTGTGGTTGTAAGGCTTGAGCTGATTGTCTGTTCGTCAATGTCCTCCGGATTGAGCCTGCCTTCCCTTACTTCCATGGCTATACGCCGGCAAGCTTCCGAGATCTCCCAGCGTGATGAATAGCTGAGAGCAACCACCAGGGTCATCCTGGTACCCTTCGAGGTGATGTTCATTGTCTCGAACAGCCTGTTCCTGACATTCGGGGAGAGGCGTGAGAGGTCACCAATGACCCTGAGGGAGATCTGTTTCTCCACCAGGGTATGGGTTTCATTGTTTATTGAATCGACCATCAGGTCCATGAGGGCAGAGACCTCTTCGTCAGGCCTGTTCCAGTTTTCTGTGGAGAAGGCATAGAGAGTAAGGTATCTAACGCCCAGTTCGGCGGATGCTTCCACTGTCCGGCGTACTGCCTTCACCCCCTGGTGATGGCCGTAGATGCGTTCCTTTCCCCTCCTGTGTGCCCAGCGGCCGTTGCCGTCCATAATGACAGCCACATGCCCCGGCAACCTGCTCATGTCTATCTGATCCCTAAATGTCAATGTTATTTCCTCTTTCTGTTTTTATCTTTTCCCATTTCTGCAAAGGCAGGGCAACCTGCGAGCCTGTTGTACATCTTCCAAGTGACGGATACCCCCAGGAAACTGTACCAGTCATTATTGTGGGTCCATGTATTGTCAACCGGATCGCCGCCGGGGTCAGTTATCCCTAACTGGCCATCCAGCTTGTCGGTAAAAGTCTTGCGGAATCCATATTCGATCTCAACGCCCACCTGGTTAGCTACGTTGACTTTGAAACCGGCAGAGAACGGGACAGAGAGGAACGGGCCGGCCTGGCTCATCATTGAAAGGGCTGCGCCTCCTGCGATATATGGTGTATAGTCAATATGCCTGCTCCTGAATGTGGAATAGGGGAAGAAGTTGAATTCATAGGTTGCTCCAAGCTCACCCACGAATGACTTCAGTGGTGACATGTAACCGCCGAGGAGGTTTGCCCTTACGGCCTGCCTGGGATTTAAATTGTATCTGTAGAACAGCTGGGCAGCCGGACCTGGCCTGAAAAAGGGGCTGAGCGGGTTCTTCTCCCCGAGGTACGTCACCATTCCAGCCGATATCCCGTAATCGGCACTGCGCTGAGGCAGGGCGGAAAGGGCCAGAAGTGACAGTATTGCTATTGCTATTGCTCTTTTCATTGCACTGGTCATTGGCGCATCATTCTCAGGTCAGGAAAGCCGTTGCGCGCCGTTTTGATCCTGTAGTTCAGGGTGACGCTGAAGGTGTGGTACACGTCATTTCTTTTTGACCATTCAGATGTATAACCATCAAGATAGTCAGAGAGGGCATATCTTCCGGCCAGTTCCACCCCTAAAAGAAGGTTTGGATCAATGGCCACCTTGGCACCCACGCCCAGCGGTATCACAGCGGTGAACCCGCTCCTTCTGAGGGTGGGATCCTGATCCCACTTCAACTGTATCTTATCATTACCGTAAAAAACGTTGTAACCAGCGCCGCCTATCCCTGTGAGAGCATACACATCGACACTCCTGAAGAAGTCACGGAGCCTGTTTGCCCTCCTGTACCGGTAGGTCTGAAACAGGAAGCTGTTTCGTTCCCTGTTCCTGACGAAGTAGTATTCGCCGAGCAGGGCCGGCTCATAGATGAATGAGCTGGTTTTAAACAGCCTTCCGTCATTGTTTGAACCCCTGAGGTCATCAGCATGAGTCATCAGGTAGGTAAGCGAGAGCCTCGCAGCAATGTTGTCAGTGATAAAATACCTGAATGAACCGTTGACGCTGAACCGTGTCTGTCTGAAAGTCAAATCCCTTATTCCCAGGGCATTTTCACCTATGGTAAAGCCGCCGATGTCTCCGTAAAACTGTGACGTGCCGATGGCGGCCGTGGCTTCATATCTTTTCATCTTCCACAGCTGCCCTGATACGAATGGTGCAGTGAGAGACACCACCATACACATCATTATCAGACGCTTAACCATCAGTCACCTTGCAATAACGGCTACAAATATAAGGAATGTACAAGATTAAAAACTTAAATATTCCTTAATTATTGTCAGTTACGGGGATCAGCACCCCACATGAGCTTGTTCCTGAGAGTGCTGAAAAAATCGTTTCCCGCGATGGTAACCGTACAGAGCCTTGAGGCCGACTGGCGTACCTCAAGTATGGTGCCTGACGGTACCCGTATTGCTTTGGAGTCAATTGTAACAAGACAATGGCTGCTGCGGCCTCCCGTCCCGAGAGTGATGACACTGTTCCCTGAGACGATAATAGGTCTTACTGTAAGGTTATGCGGTGACATCGGTACTATGATGATGCTGTCATCGGTCGGATAGAGAATGGGACCGCCAACACTCAGGTTATATGCTGTTGATCCTGTGGCTGTTGATATTATCAGTCCGTCAGCCCGGTATGTATTCAGGAAGGTGCCGTCTACCCCGACGGTGATAGTGATCATGCTCTGGTCACCCTTCTGCACGGTTATCTCATTAAGCGCCATGGCATTGCCATTGCCTGTCAGCTCAGCAGGTGATGTTATCTCAAGCATGGCGCGGCTGATCACCTCGTACTTGCCTGAACAGATAAGGTCTACTGACTTTACTATGTCATTGTCCGGTATATTGGCAAGGAATCCCAGGCGCCCGGTATTGATTCCGGCGACAGGGATGCCGGCAGCACGGACCCTCAGGGCGGTCTCAAGGAAAGTTCCGTCACCGCCAACGCTCAGTATCATGAACACATTTGCAGGCAGGTCGGAGAATTCGCTGAAGAGTATCACCCGGTTGTCATGATTGAAATGATGCCCTTCCGGATCCATGATGTTCAGGTAGATTGTAACACCCCTGTCATACAGGGCGTCAATGACCCTCATCAGCCCTGCTGTGGTCTTTTCGGTAAGACTCTTGCTGTAAAGTGCAATGGTTTTGTCCATCGTGGTCGGGGGGGGTTACATGTTCAGGTACTTCATCAGCATGTTGTACCTGTCGGTATAGAAACGGTCCATCTCATCATTGTCTGTCACCCAGGTTGTGACCTCGTATGAGTATCTCTCAAAGGTTCTTATGATGGAGGCCAGGTCGGTGGTGTTCACTTTGAGCGTAATCTCGAGGCTGGTTGAGTCAGGATCAGATGTGATATGCATGCTGAGTATCCTTGCATCATTGCTTTCCACTATCTGTGAGATCCGGCTCATTGAGTAGTCTCGCTGCAGCACATTCAGGATCAGTATCCCGCCCGGCTGGTCAATTGATGAGATCTTT
>DAIDJT010000181.1 GCA_027451265.1 Bacteroidales bacterium
GCAAATCGCAATTCGCTCTTGCACCTCGCAGATCGCACCTCGCACCTCGCAAATCGCAATTCGCTCTTGCACCTCGCAGATCGCACCTCGCACCTCGCAAATCAAATATAGTCGATACTGACCTGTTTCAGCCACTTGTCCTCAAGGATGCGTGCAATCCGCTTGACAACAGTCCGGCGTATTTCAAGATCAACCGGAAGGGTGGGATCCTGGTGAGCCACGTTGATCCGGGTGCCTACCAGGAAATTGATCTCATCACTCTCCATGATCATTTTGACGATCTTGTCGGCAGGGCCCTTGCCCAGCTTGACACTGTTTTTGTATCCCTTGACAAGTTCGTTCACCTTCTGCAGGGTCAGGATACCCTCCGTCACCAGGTCAATACCCTCCATGAAGCTCTCAGGCGGAAGGTCGGGGTCTTCAAATATCAGTTCGTCAACTATCTTGCGGTTAAGTTCACGGGCAACAATGTCGGCTGTTGTGCCACCGCACAGTATAACCTTTCCCTTGTAACCGGTAACCCTGTCTGCAAGTTCCTTGTCCTTCTCCTCATCATACGGTGGACCGGTGCAGAGGAGAAGTTTGCGCGGCTCCCTGAAATAGAGGATGGCGCATGAAATATCATCCTTGGCTTCGTAATTGTCATGCTTGTATGCCATGTTCACAATCTTCGCAGCCAGGGTTGATGCTGATATGGATGACTCACTGGCAACGAGTGATGCAGCATACTGCTGAACATTGTCGCGTTCCCATCCCAGCGGCCATGCGGCTGACCCCATGCCACTTTGCGCAACGCCATCGGAGAGAAGGATAATGCGGTCTTCCTTGGCGGGGTAAAAGGTGCATTTACGAAGACGTTTTCCGGCGTTCCTCCCCTTGTCGAGAACCACATCCCTCCAGTCAGGTTCAAATGGGTGGCTTCCCCTGAGGATTATGCATTGAGGATTGTCATACTCCAGAATATTTGCCCGGCCGTCACTCTCAACATCGACGATTGAAAAGGTGGCATAGCTGATCTTTCTTTCCGAACAAACCGGAAGGGTATTCATGATAATCTCGGCAATTCGGTCGGATTCCTTGTGCTCACGGGTGAAGTTGAGGGCCATGGTGGAGGTGAGGGTGGCAAGGATGTTGGCCTTGACACCGTGCCCCATGCCGTCAGAGAGGACTGTAATTATGCGGTTCTCCTCACGTACGTTCTCTGACAGGAAGACATCGCCGCAGATCCGCTCACCGTGATGATTGCGTTGCTGGCTGTTGACTTCAATGAAGAACTGCCTCTCAATGGCCGTAGTGACGTTATTTTCCGGGTGCATTCTTCTTCTGGCGGAACGATTCTACAATGGAATTGAGCATCTTCTCTGTATCTGAGGCTCCCTCTCCAAGGAGGAACCCTATTTTCTGAACCATTTCAAGGTTCTTGTCAATGACGTCTGAGACCCTGGTGATCACCTCCTCGCGCTGTACCTCCGGAGAAAAGAGGTCGCGGATCACAGCTCCTGCAATCCTGTTCTGCCTTATCGGGAAGATGGAAATGTTGAACATACGGTCTTCCAGCTGGACATCACGGCTTATTACCGATTCATTTTCGCGCAGAACGAATGAGAAGATATTGTATACATTGAACGGCAGCAATGTCTTCAGATCAGCCCCGCGAAGCCCCGGGATGATCTCGGCAATTGCCTTTGCATCCTCTCCGATGATCTCCAGGAAACGTTCGTTTGACTGCAGTATCTTAAGCTCATTGTCAACAATCACCACCCCGTTGGGCAGTTTGTTAAGCATGCTGTTCATTGTATCCGAGGCATCCTGGGCAGCATCCTTTTCGCGCATGGCCTGCTCTTCCGAATCTTTTAGCGCCTTCTTCGTTTCGGAGAGCTTCTTGTTCGTCTGCCGCAGTGTCTCAATATACTCCTGCTTATTGCGGAGGTTGTATGTATGACACATCTCCGGAACAGCCAGTCCCTTTGCCACTGTAGCTGCAAACTCACGGCATGAACCGTATCCGCAGGCATTGCAGTTAAGCTCCTCTGACCGGTTATCCTTGCCTATTATCTTCAGTACCTCGCCGATGGCTTCCGGGGAGGGTTCGGGGATACGCTGGTCATTAGCCCTGAATGTGCGTGAAATGTCAAGCCTGGACCAACGCTCCATATCCTTCTGCCACTGAGCCTTATCAAGTGATTCAACACGTTTTTCGGCGTACTGTTTGACAAGTGACCTGCGCCTGAAGCGCTCATCATGCCTGATCATGCCGGGACCGAGCATGCAGCCCGGGCAGAAGAAGAGGTTGAAATGATGCCTGATTGTGTCAATATGATGGTCAAAGTCATTGATGGCTTCCTTCACATCTTCGGAGCCCGAAGCCGTGATAACCTGGCTTGAGACCAGGTCACGCTTTATGCCTGCAGCCTGAAGTATGCCAGCGGGGTAGGGGTAAAGTGCACCCCAGTTGCCGTACGGAGGATCAAACTCGGACATCTTGACCGTCTTTTCCTGTATCTCGAACTCTTCGAATAGCTGCCTGATCTCGATGAATGTAAGAACAGCCTCCACCAGGTTCATGTTATTGTAAAGGGTGGCTTCGGCCTTTATGTCAATGCAGGGCCCGATGAAGACGTTTGCCACATCGTCACCATAAAGATCACGGGTAACCATTGCCGTGGCCACCATTGGCGAGACAAGCGGAGCCAGGTTGGGTACCAGGTTCGGATGGTACTTCTCTATCATCTCAACGATTGACGGACAATTGGATGTTATGTAGTACTTGCCACTAGATTCCTCGAAGAGCTGCCTGTAGGCATAGGCTACGAGGTCTACCCCGAAGGAAACCTCATGGACATACGTGAACCCCAGGCTCCGGATCATTCCCACGAACTTACGGTAGTCGGTTATGTCATCAAACTCCGATGCTATGCTCGGTGCTATCAGTGCTGCCGTGCGGCGGCCCGACTGAAGCAGGTGCTTTACCTGGCTGCGTGAATCCCTGAATTCAATGGCCTTTGGTGAACATGCCATGAAACACAGGCCACATCCTATACACCTGTCAGCAATTATCACCGGGTGCGCTCTCTCAGGCTTTACCTCGATGGCATTCACCGGGCATACCCTTACGCACGAGTAAGAATTGCGGCACTTATCCTCATTTATATAAATTACCTGGTCGGGTATTTTCATAATCAGTCAATTATTTGTTTCGTCTACACCAGTTCCTTCTCCAGTAACTTCTCTATATCCTGGACACCGATGTTTGAAAAGGTCTTGCCGTTAATTATTATAAAGGGACCCTCGCTGCAACGGTTCATGCACCGCGCCCCCTTCAGCATCACCTTGTCATCAAGGTGATTCTTCCTGAGAAAATCCCTGATGACCTGTACTACCTCTCTGTTACCTCTTGAGAAACAGGAACTTCCGAGGCATATTTCAATGTCGTACGATTGTCCCAACACCCTTTCTTTTAGTTCATACTCACTCAAAAATACAATAATTTCAAACCGGTTCACCATCAGTAAGCTTATTTCAATCATTATTTGTTAATAAAATAACAATGTTTTTGAAATAACAATAAAATTAAATAGCTTTGTATTTGTCTGAATAGTCAGATCATTTTTAAAATGAGTAAGATAGATGATATTCTGAGCCGTTACAGGGAGGGGAGTCATGAGAACCTGATACCCATCCTTCAGGATGTCCAGGAGGCTGAGGGTTATCTCTCCGAAAGCGCCATAATAAGTATAGGCAGTTTTCTCCGGATGTCAACAACCAAGATCTACGGTCTGGCCACTTTTTATGACCGTTTCAGGTTCATCCCGTCGGGAAAGGTACACCTGCGCATATGCAACGGCACGACCTGCTTTATCAACGGTTCGGCAGCAGTGGTGACGGCTATCAGGGAAACACTGGGTATTGAACCCGGGCAGACCACCCGTGACGGCAGGTTCAGCTATGAGCTGACTGCCTGCCAGGGCGGCTGCAATGAAGGACCGGTAGTCTGGGCAGGAGAAAAATACCATACCCACCTGCACCCCGATGATATACCTGAAATGATTTCGAAACTCAAAGCACTGGCTGACCTGAAATGAAGCAGAATACAGACTCCGGCTTAAAGGATTTCCTTGTAAGGGAGGTGCTGCTCCTCGCCTCTGACACCCTTCCGGCTGAGACAGCCGGGAAACTGGCAGCTATCAGGCGTGACAAGCCATCAGTTCCTGTTATTTATGTGGCTTCAGGTTCGGCAGCAATAATTGCCGGCGCCGACGTAACTGCAAGAGCAGCCCGACAGTACCTCGATGAGATGGGATTGAACGGGGAGGTGGTGCGTACCGGATGTCATGGCCCCGCCGCTTTTGAACCCATGTTATGTGTTCATCTGCCCGGGAAAAACAAGCTCATTTTCAGGAATATAACTGAAGACAAGGTAGAGCCGCTTCTCAACGGGGTTTTCCATAATGACATGCCGGCGGAAGATCTGGTGGCACAATCGGGCAACACCGGCTTTGAAGCCTGGCATGATATCCCCTTTATGGAGGAAGTGCCGTTTTTCAAACTTCAGAAGCGCGTTGTCCTTGGCAACTGCGGCTGCTATGATCCTGAGAGTATTGAGGAGTACATAGCACGTGGCGGTTACAGGTCATTTCTCAAGACCATACGCAATTACACCCATGAGGAAGTGTGTGACATTGTTGAGCGCAGCGGGTTGCGGGGGCGCAGCGGCGGCGGCTTCATTACCGGGCTGAAATGGAAGTATGCCCTAAACTCGGCTGCTGACAACCGGTACCTGATATGCAACGCCAAGGAAAGTGATCCCGGCTCATATGCTGACCGTTCAGTAATGGAAGGTGACCCCCACCGGTTGATAGAAGGCATCTGCATTGCCTCCTATGCCATCGGTGCCTCCAGCGCAGTCATATATCTCAAAACGGGGTCACCCCACCCGCTGGCACGGCTGCGTAAGGCGCTCGCCGCCGCCGCGGAATACGGCATCACCGGTCACAACATCCTCTCCAGCGGTTTTAACCTGGAAATACTGATCAGGGAAGAGGCTGGCGCATTCGTCTGCGGAGAGGAGACAGCACTGATAGCAAGCCTTGAAGGCAAGCGCGGAATGCCGGAGCTTAAACCCCCTTATCCTACTACCAGCGGGCTCTTCGGCAAACCCACCGTCATAAACAACGTGGAGACATTGATGAACGTGCCCCTTATAATGTCACACGGCCCTGAATGGTTCAGGTCAATGGGCACCGAAAGCAGCAAGGGGACCAAACTCTTCTCACTCGGCGGCAGAGGCCGGTACACAGGACTTATCGAGGTGGAAATGGGAACCACCTTCAGAACCATCACCGAAGGAATAGCTGACGGCATCAGGGAGGGCAAGGAGTTCAAGACTCTCCAGATCGGAGGTCCATCGGGTACCTTCATAACAGAGAAGAACCTTGACCTGCCGGTCGACTTTGATGTTCTGAGGGCAAACGGCATTGCCATGGGTTCAGGAGGGCTTATAATCATTGATGAGACTACCTGCCTGGTAGATTTCGTCAGGTATTACAT
>DAIDJT010000182.1 GCA_027451265.1 Bacteroidales bacterium
GACTATCATAATGAACTGATCAGCCTTCAGTTTTGTCTGTAAGGCTGACCGGCATCTCTTTTCCGGAGACTTTCTCAGGCTTTGTGCACTGGTTTACCTATGGCGTCAGCTCCGGCTTCGAGGAATACCTCTGAGATCGTCGGGTGGGCATGCATTGTGTGAGCCACATCCCAGACGGTGCTCTCAACGGCCATGTAGGCAGCTGCCTCGCTTATCAGGTCGGTGGCATTGTGTGATATAATCTGCACCCCCAGAACCTCGCCGTACTTTGGTTCGGAAATGATGCGGAGAATCCCCTCCGGTTGTCCTTCCGTAAGCGCCTTTCCATTGGCGGAGAGAGGAAACTCATTGACTTTGTATTCAGTGCCTTCGGCAGTGAGCTGCTGCTCTGTCTTTCCTATCTGGGCAATCTCCGGGTCAGTGTAAAGGGTCATCGGGACACGCTCAGTCTGCATCGTCTCAGTTATGCCAAGGATATGGTTGACAGCTGCCAGCGCCTGTGCGGAGGCAGCATGGGCATAGATACTCCGGCCGTTCACGTCGCCGACAGCATAAACTCCTTTTACACTGGTCATGAAATGCTCGTCAACAACGTAGAAACTCTCATTCTCCTCAGGGTTCAGGGAACCGGTGGGCTTGATACCCCTGCGGGGCATGCAGTTTACAATCCCTTCGTATTCATCGAGGTTCACCGGGTCATAACCTGCTGTGCCTTCCATAGTCCTGATCTTCAGTGAGTCAAACCTCTTCGTTATATAGGCATTCAGGTAATCATCCAGTGCCGGGAACACCTTCTCGGCAGTTTTCAGCAGCGTCACATCCCTGCCTATGAGGGCAAGCATCTGTGATACCTCTGCAGCTACGGGCCCTTCCCCGACAACCAGGAGTTTCTGAGGTATCTCTTTCTGCGAGAACATGTTCTCGAGGTTGATTATCCGGCTCTCATCACCCACCTTAAATGGCAGCGGCCTGGGATATGAACCTGTCGCAATTATTATATTCTTCGCCTTAAGCATCCGGTTGTCAACCACCACGGTATCGGCAGCTTCGATGGAAGCAGTCCCGGAAATAGTCTCAACATTGTTCTTTTTAAGCAGGTATTCAACACCCTTGGTGAGGCGCCGAACAATCCGTTCTGATCGCTTTACTCCCTTCTCCCAGCTGAACTTTAGCGATTTGGGGTCGAGGCCCTCGACGCCGAAATCAGCTGCCATTCCAAGCCTTGAAAAATATTTGGCGCTTTCCAGCATCGCTTTGGAAGGTATGCAGCCCCAGTTGAGGCACATCCCTCCGACATGCTTCTTTTCTATCACCACTGTCTTCAGTCCTGCCTGCCCGGCCCTGATAGCGGCCACGTAACCTGCCGGGCCAGCTCCGATAATTATAAGATCATAATCCATCTCCTGAGCCCTTTCTATTGTCTCATTATCAGCGACAGCGGGTCTGCGACGCCTGCGGCCACATCATTAAGGAACCCGGTTGCCTCTGCTCCGTCAACCATCCTGTGGTCAACCGAGAGGGAGAGGGGCATGACGTTTCCGACTTTTACTTCACCGTCAGCCACCACCGGCTGCTGGTTGATACGGCCTATGCCGAGGATGCCCACCTGCGGGTAGTTAATCACCGGCACTCCGAACCAGCCGCCCAGGGCGCCATAGTTGGTGATAGTGAAGGTGCCGTCTTTCATGTCATCGAGGGTCAGCTTCCTGTCGCGCGCCCTGACGGCTATGTCTGCCACGGCGCGGCTCAGATCCTTTATGCTAAGCTTGTCGGCATCACGTATTACAGGCACCACGAGGCCATCCTCGGTGCTGACGGCAATACCGATGTTGTAGTAGTTCTTGTATATTATATTTCCCTTTTCGAAGTCCATCTCCGAGTTGAGTTCAGGGTGACGTTTCAGCGCTGCAACCACTGCCTTGATTACGAATGGCAGGTAGGTGAGGCTCAGATCCTCCTTCTTGTACTCTTCCCTGTAGCGGGTGCGGGCCTCCACCAGTCTTGAGACCTCCGGTTCCTCAAAGAGGGTCATGTGGGCTGTGCTCTGCTTGGAGCGCAGCATGTTGCGGGCGATCGATTTTCTGATCTGTGACATCGGCCTTATCTCGGTGAGTTCACCGGGGTCTGCATGTGGTGCAGGAGCGGTCAGTTCCGGTGTACCTGCACGGACGGCTGACACAGCACCAGATCCTGCCTTTGCTGCCGGACCGTGGAAGGTTTGTATGTCGCTCTTCATCACCCTGCCTGCGGGGCCGGTGCCAGTAACCAGGTTGATATCGATGTTCATCTCCCTGGCCATGGCCCTTGCTACAGGTGTAGCAAGCACCTTGCGGCGTTCTCCCGGAACAGCTGCCGGCCGGGGTTCAGTTCCCTCCTCGCTGGCGGGAAGAAGTGCGTTGCCTGAAGCCACCTCAATGGTGCCAACCACTCCTGCACCCTTCTCCTCAACCTGTTCCGGCTGAGCGCCCGGTGCCTCTGCTGCTGCCTCGCCGGCTATCTCTATCTCAACAAGGGTTTCTCCCACATGAATTGTCTCACCAACCTTGCCGTAACGGGCGGCGATGACACCCTCGCGCGGCGAGGGAATGTCTGTCACAACCTTGTCAGTCTCCATCTTCACCAGCGGCTGACCAACCCTGACGGCAGTGCCCTTGTCAACGTACCATTCGATGATGACACCCTCGGTGAGTCCTTCGCCTATATCCGGGAATTTGAAAATATATCTCATTACTTCAGAATTTTATTGTTCTTTCAATCTCGTAGAAGATCTTTTCCGGGGTAATCATGTAATGATGCTCTCCCCTTGGGTAGGGCACTATCACGTCGAAGGCCGCAACTCTCTTCGGGGGTGCCTCGAGATGCAGGAATGCCTCCTCGTTTGCCAGAGCCATTATCTCTGACCCTACACCGAAACTTCGCGGCTCCTCGCCTACAAAAATGAGCCTGCCGGTCTTCTTTACCGAAGCAGCAATTGTCTCCTTGTCAAGGGGATATATTGTTCTCAGGTCTATCAGCTCCACCGAGTAACCTGCCTCTTTCGCCATCACCATTGCCTTCTGCACCTCGCGTATCATGGCGCCGTAAGCGACCACGGTAACATCGGTGCCCTGTGACAGGACCTTGGCTTTGCCGATAGGAACTGAGAATTTTTCTTCACTTACTTCCTGCTTTATCGCGCGATAGATGCGCTTTGGCTCCAGGAAGAGCACGGGATCATCGCTCTCTATTGCGGAGATGAGAAGTCCCTTTGCATCATGGGGAGTTGAGGGAACCACCACCTTCAGCCCGGGAATATGGGCAAATATTGCCTCCATGCTCTCGGAGTGATGCTCAAGGGCGTTTATACCGCCACCGTAGGGAAGACGGATAACTATTGGCATCTTGTAACGTCCGCGTGACCTGTTATGGTAGCGAGACACGTGTGATATTATTTGGTTGAAGGCCGGGTATATGAACCCGCAGAACTGCATCTCTATCACGGGGCGCAGTCCGGCTGCTGCCATACCGACTGCAGTACCGGCTATACCTGATTCCGCCAGGGGCGAGTCAAAGACCCTCGCCACACCGTGTTTCTTCTGTAATCCTTCCGTTACCCTGAAGACGCCGCCCTCGAAGCCGGCATCCTCGCCGTAAACAACGACGCTTTTATCTTCTGTCAGTTTGATATCCAGTGCGTCATTGACGGCATTGACTATATTCATTGCTTTCATTTGCGTGCGTTTTTCCACTGTAAGAATTTTTCATGTTCAATTTGCTGGTCACGCAGATCCTGAGGCATCTCCGCATAGGTGTATCTGATTGCATCCTCGAGGGGATACTGCACTGTCTGCTCGGTCTCCATAAACTGGCGGTCAATCTCTTTTTCATATTCATTAACCAGCTTCTGCTCCTCGGCATCGGACCAAAGTTTCTTCTTCTCAAGAAAGAGCTTCATGCGGCGCAGCGGGTCCTTCCTGTCCCATTCCTTCTCCTCGTCGGTGGTGCGGTATTTTGTAGGGTCATCGGAGGTGGTGTGAGCACCCTTACGGTAAGTCACTGCTTCTATCAGCACTGCCTGCTGTTCCTTTCGGGCATACTCATGTGCATACCTGAATGCTGCCAGCATTGCGAAAATGTCATTGCCGTCGACCTTGATTCCCTTGATTCCGTACGCTTTAGATTTGATTGCCATATTGACACTTGCAGTCTGCATCTTCACCGGCACCGAGATAGCATACTGGTTGTTCTGCACCACGAAGATCACCGGCACTTTCCATACCCCGGCAAAGTTCAGGGCCTCATGAAAATCACCTTCCGATGTTCCCCCGTCGCCGACGAAAGCCATTGCCACCTCGTCCTTCTTCTGGTACTTAATTGCGTATCCTATCCCCGAGGCGTGAAGAAGCTGCGAGGCGATAGGAACCGAGAATGGCAGCATATGGTTAGCCTCATTGAATCTCATTCCGTCCTCGAAGCCCATGTTGAACATGAATATCTCTTTCATTGTGACGCCCTTGGCAAGCCAGGCTCCAAGCTCACGGAAGGCAGGCACCAGCCAGTCTTCATGTCTCAGCACTTCCCCTGCAGCTACGCCGATGGCCTCCTGACCGTAGTTGGGAGGGTAGGTGTAGACGCGGCCCTGACGCTGGTAGGAGACTATCATATGGTCAAGCGTCCGTACAAAGAGCATGTCTTTGTATAGTTTCAGCATCTCGTCATCGGAGAGGCCGGGCATCAGCTCCTTGCTGATCACCTTTCCGTTGTTGTCAATCACCTGCAGCATCTTGTCCTCTGCAGGGTCAAACTGGTCGAACATATTGTGTTTTGTTTAACGTTTCTGAAATAAAAGACAAACAAATCCTGAATTTGTTCAGCCTGGTTTTAGAGATAGTGCATATGAAGCCGTTAAGGCCTCTTGGAGCTATGGGCCGGGTCGCGGCCATAACCACAGGGAAAAATGGGCCGGGTCACGGCCATGACCTCAGGGAGCAATGGGCCGGGTCACGGACAGGACCGGGTCACCGTTGCTGTGATTGCCGCGGTACCGCTGCAATAATTGAGTTACGGCAGAGTAAAATAATCAGTATCAGTTTTGTGCAGTGGAATTGTAGTCCACTTTCCAGGCGATTTCGCCGCCGTCAGTATTCACCATCTTTATTTTTCTGACCTCTCCTTCTCTTGATTCGGAGATCAGTCTTGCACCGGTCAGGGATATGGCGGGTGTTCTGTACCCGGCTGGTTCATGGATCAGCAGGGTGTATTCGTCAGAGGGAACAGGTTTGCTGATCCCTGAGAGTACACCCTTATCCCATGTCACTCCTGACAGGTCAGTGGCGCCGCAGCTGATATGCCTTGAGGTGGCGAGCACCTGCGGGTTCTGCTGCAACGGCCTTATGCAGAACAGCTGGCAGTTGTACATGGGATCGATCGGGCCGAAAACAACTTCATTGGTTACAGTTCCAAGGAAAGTGTCAGACCAGAACTCATAGAGCAGGTATTGCTTGCCTTTTTCCAGGCCAAGGTCGGCCAGACTG
>DAIDJT010000183.1:0-5099 GCA_027451265.1 Bacteroidales bacterium
GGGTCTGCCGTTAAGCTGACTGCTGACCTCTTCCGGTATCTCTTCTGTTATCCGTAATGGCCTTGCGGTTTTCCGGGAGCATACTGAGATGCGGAGTCATGAACCCTTGAAGCACGACACCCCCCGAAGGGGCAACTGCTGTCATGCCCGGGTCATCTCCATCCTATCCTCGCCGGTTCGGTTGGCATGATGACCCTCTCCCTTAACGGGCACATATGCTGCTTTATTAGCTTTCAGCCTTGCATCTGTGTTGCTCTCGTCTCGCGGCTGTTACACCGTTTGATGATTGCTCCGTTCAGGCCGCCAGGATGGGAAGGCTTCTCAGCCTGCACCCGTGGTGGACGCGTCAGGACCGTGATCCGTCTGCGTGAGACTCTGAAGTCTGTTGTTGATTCAGAGTGATAATTAAACCATTCCAAAGAACTTTCATGCTTCAGAGCGACTCTTTATCGCTCACATGGTAGAACAAATATAACCCGTTAACCCGTTCCGGTCAAGTTTTTCATGGTAATAATACGACGAAGAAAGTAACATGTTGTAAACCGACTTATTAACCGAAATAAGCGGCTGAAATACATATGTATAAATTAAAAAAAGCGAGGTTATCAACAGCTGTTGATAACCTCGTCTGTCAGTCGTTTTCAACTGCCTGTTATTCAAGTATTACTTTCTTGTTTTTTGGGTATTTGACGCTGTAGGTGAAGATAACTTCCCTGGTTTCACGGGGTGCAACCGTGAGGTCCCATGTGACCTCTCCGGTGGCGGTGTTCTGTTTTCCGCCCGAAAGCTCAACAGGCTCCACCGTTATATCACTGTTCTGCGGCAATGGCAGCTGGTCACGCAGCCTGAGAGTGACTGCCTTGCTTTTGTTGTTGCGGACGGAGATAAGGAAGGAACGGGTTTCAACCTTGTTGGCTCCGATCAGTTTCTGAGAGGTAAAGTCAGTACGGCGGTCCCTCTTGACCGTTATGCTGTTGTCTGCACCGAGCGACACCGGCAGGGTGTCAGTAAGCTCCGCCGTATTTATATACCCTTTGCCGGTGAAGGTGTTGCTGAAGTAGATGTTTGACTCACCTGGCAGGAGATTGTATTTATCCCATTCTGTGATATAGCCCATCAGGTATGCTGAAGTGGTAATCTTGGGTGTTGCTGCATAGCTGTATGTGGCAGGAACGGTCAGCCTCTGTAGCTCTACGGTCTCCAGCTTGCCACCGGAAGGAATGGTTTTGGGCACATTCACGTCGAAGCTGAAGCTGATGTTTGATTCGGTGACGGTGACGGGCAGGGGAGCGGTGGCTTCCAGATCCATCATCGCAGCCTCCTCTGCTTTGGCCTCGCGTGCAACCGGCCTTGACTTTGATCCGTAACCCCTCACAACCACTTCATTGAGTGCGTATTCCTGGTAAAAATCAACAAACCACGGGTTCAGGACAGGCAGATACCCTGCAGTCATCGGTGCAGCATTCGAAAGGCTGACCTTCACGTCCTTCCACTCCACACCACTGTTTTGCCAGATATTTGCCTTGTAAATTATCACTGCGGGATCGGTGATGTCATCAACCCTGATGTCATATGACGGCTGCCAGCCGGCATTCATCACCACGTATGAAAGATAAAGCTTCCCGGTGACAGGCTTGCTCCCGGACAGGGTCATGACAATCTCGCCCGTAGGCATCTTCGATCGGTCAATGGCACCGGCCAGTTGCTGATCAAGCTTCTCCTTTTCCTCTTTATATTCCTTTATCAGCCTGGTCTTCCTGAGTATGGCAGTCTTGACACTCTCCATGTTCGTGCCGTAAATGTCAATGAGGGCCTTCAGTTGCTCAGGTGTTATGGTAGATTTCTGGGTTACAACATCATAGTTGGCCTTGAGGAAAAGCTCCTTCTCCATGAGCACCTCAGTTGCGTTTTCCTCATCCTCTATCCTGGTCTGGAGGGCCTCCACCTTGTCACGCAGGGTGCTTATGTCATCCGATTCTGCCGGATTCTCGAGGTAATTGTTCCGGTGCGTAACACCCATTATCATGAAATCACCTTCGCCCCTTACCTGGATGCTGTTGGGATCAATATAAGGAGAAAGTCCGCCTGCGACGTACTCCCACGTCCCTGGCTGGAGAGTGACGGCCGCATCACCGGAGAGCTGCGCCCCGCGGCTGAAAACCGTAACATGACTGACGGGGACCTGGATATACTTTTCCTGGCCGTCGAGGCTGGAGGCGGAAAGCGCTACCGCGAAAAGCGCAACAAAGAGATATTTTTTCATAATGCTGAAATTTTTATAAAGGTATTTAAAAAGAGAATCATGTTCAAGGAGGACAAAAACCCTGCCGTAAAAAAAGCTGCCGGACAAATGCAGTCCGGCAGCCCGTTATTACCATCCATTTAACCTAACCATTGTAATCTTTAAGAACACTCATGAGCTTCTGACGTGCGAAGAAGATGCGGCTCTTGACCGTGCCGAGCTTCAGGTTGAGATTCTCGGCTATCTCCTCGTACTTGAAACCGTCAACATGCATGCGGAAGGGGAGGCGGTAATCCTCGTGCAGTGAGTCAATGGCTTTCTCAATCTCATTGCCTGAATATGACGATTCGGGTGAAATGCTTCCCTTGTCGGAAGGCAGATTGAGGTAGTACAACTCCTGCGTACCGTCCATCATCGTGTTTTCCCTCATCTTGCGGCGGTAATTGTTGATGAAGGTGTTTTTCATTATTGTGAAGACCCAGGCCTTGAGGTTCGTGGCATCCACGAATTTGTCCTGGTTCTGTATTTCCTTTAAAAAGGTATCCTGAACTAGATCAAGCGCGTTGTCGCGGTCGAGGGTAAGACTGAGGGCGTACTTCTGAAGATTGCCCTTCAGATCTATTATGCTTGTTGTGAATTCCTGTGCAGTCATCTCTCTGTTTTATTTCGTTTGTTGACACAAAGTTAAACACTGTAATTCGGATAACCAAATCTTAATATCTTAAATTATTGTTAAAGCAATGGTGTGGAACAATGTTTCTAAAATGTAATTGGAATATAATCAGATATTTAACCGTATCATGTCTAAATTAAGATCGACAGGTATTTATTTATTTCTGACCCTGTAAGCCGGGTGGCAGGAAAGGCCTCAAAAGTTGTTGCCGGTATCATAAATATCATATACACAGCGTTATAGCGTCCGGATCCGGATTTGCTGTTTTTGTCCCTCATCCCTTACCCCGGGGGCCTTTACCGGGATTTTACTTTTTTCTATCTTTACAAAAAAGTACCATATGGAGCTGAGAGATTTTCCTTCAGGAAAGACTGCGTTTTACCGGTTTGATGCTCAGGGTGAGCCGAGAGCGGTGATACTTCTTGTTCATGGTCTTGGTGAGCATGCGGGCAGGTATGCAGGGTGGGCTGGCCGGTTCAACGAAAAGGGGGTGACCCTGCTGGCATTTGACCTGCCGGGCCACGGCCATACCCCGGGCCGCTGGGGTGTGGTTCCATTGCCGGAGAAGGTGTATGATACAATTGATGAGATTCTAAGGGAGACTGCCGTGAGTTTTCCGGGTGTGCCGCTTTTCATTTACGGTCACAGCCTCGGAGGCGGCATTGTGCTCAATTATCTCATTCGCAGAAAACCGGTCGTTACCGGGGCCATTGTCACCTCACCCTGGATTATTCTTTCGGAGACTCCGCCTCCCTTAAAGGTTTTCCTTGCAAAGGTTGCAGGAACGCTGATGCCTGGAATGGCCCAGTCGTCAGGGCTGAAGACTGAGTATCTCTCGCGTGATACCGAGGTAGTAAAGGCCTACAGGAAGGATCCCCTTGTGCACGGACAGATATCCGCGGGCCTGTATCTCTGGATGACCTCCGCTGCCGAAGAAACACTGGCACGCGCAGGAGAGATAACCATCCCGCTTCTGCTGGCACATGGCCGCAATGACATGATAACTTCCCCGTCAGGGTCAGTACAGGTTGCAGGTTCTGCACCCAGGGCCACCCTGAAGCTCTGGGATGAAGGGTATCATGAGCTCCATAATGACCCCCTGAAGGAGGAACACTTCGACTTCATCACCGAGTGGATGGACACATTATTATAATACGCCTCTGATGGACTTTGTTACCGGGGTACAACTGCCTGCCACGGCTTCGGAGATCACCTATGACACCCCGGTGCTGTTCCTTGGTTCATGTTTTGCCAATGAAATCGGCTACAGGATGGCCGCAGGCAAGCTTCCGGTAATGACCAATCCGCACGGAACGCTCTTTAACCCTTTCTCGGTTGCCGGGGCCCTGGACAGGTTCATTGCCGGCCATGTTTACACCGCAAATGATATTTACCTTCACCAGAACAGGTACATGAGCCTTGACCACCACACCGCCTTCTCTTCGTATGATCGCGATGTCCTGATTGAAAGGCTGAACCAGGTGAGCCGCTCAGCATCTGAATACATCAGGAAGGCTTCGTTCCTTTTTGTCACATTTGGTACATCATATATATATACATTAAGGGAGAGCGGAGCCATTGTAGCCAACTGCCACAAACTGCCCTCTTCACTTTTTGTCCGCAGGCAGGCATCATGGTCCGAAATTGCCGCACGCTGGAGGGAAACGCTTGACCGCCTGGCTGAAACCAATCCCTCAATCAGGGTATGGTTCACGGTAAGCCCTGTCCGCCACCTGAGTGACGGTGCCCACGCAAACCAGCTCAGCAAGTCACACCTTCTCCTGGCTGCCGAGGAGCTGCTCGCACACCCGTCCGTTGAAGGATACTTTCCCGCTTACGAGATATTCATGGATGAACTTCGTGATTACCGTTACTATGCCGCTGATATGGTTCACCCTTCCGAAACGGGAATCGACTTCATATGGGAAAAATTCAGCAGCATTTTTATCTCCGCCCACACATTACGACTCTGGAACGAGGCTTCCAGGATCACCCGCGCAACGGCACACCGGATCTCTGGCGGAAAACGCGAAACAACGCCGTTCGCAAATGCAATTCTTGAAAAAATCCACGACCTGAAAAGCCGGGCACCGTTTATTGACCTTGATCAGGAGGAAAAATACTTCAAGGAACTTTTGTAGTAATAAAATCTCAAATATTTAAACAAAATTGCTTCTGGCTTGT
>DAIDJT010000183.1:5109-5434 GCA_027451265.1 Bacteroidales bacterium
CTTAACAGAAATGAAACGATATACCTTATTAGTACTGTTTACGGCCCTTGTTTATTCGGGGCTTTACGGCCAGGCCGGCGGAGGCGCGATCCGCGGCCAGGTGGTTGATGCTGCCACAAACGAGCCGGTACCTTTTGCCAGCATAGTTATCTGGAACACCACAACTGGTGCCATGACAGATTACGACGGTAACTTCAAATTCACAGGCGTAAAACCTGGCTTTGTGGAACTGAGGATATCCTCTGTGGGATACAAACCCTATGTTACAGAGGGCGTTATGGTCACCAACAACAATGAAGTAAACCTGGTTATCAAGCTTGAGTCC
>DAIDJT010000184.1 GCA_027451265.1 Bacteroidales bacterium
CATCGCCTGAACGCTGCTGGTTGTAGTTGTTGCTCATCTTGCGCAGAAGACCGCCTGAAAAATCGCTCATCTCAAAGGCCGATGTGGGAGCGGCAGATGATATGCCCGAGAACTGCACCATGAAACGGGCCACCCTCTTTTGCATGTCCTCAAGGTTTATCTTGGCGCCATCAATAAGGGTCCGGTTGAGATATATCTGGCTGTCAAAGAAACCACGCACCCAGTCACCCTGTCCGTATACGGCATTCAGATAGCTGCGGAGCAGCTGAAGTGACTGGTTAAGCCTGAAGTAACCTGACGGCACCCTGCTCTTTTCCAGCACTGCGGGTATCTCTGACACCCCATGGGCCGACACAAGGTAAACAAGTACGTTCTTCTTGCCGAGTGACTTGTCAATTTTCTCAACAAGCCTTGCGATGTTCCTGTCAAGTCTTACCAGTGCATCCGATGCCTCCACTGAGGATGGGCCGAAACGGTGGCCCACATAATCGGTGGCAGAATAGGTGATGGCAAGAAAATCAGTAATGTCATCCTGGCCAAGCTGTTCATTGTCAATCAGCCTGAGAGCCAGCTCGGTGGTGAAGTCATCGGAAAAGGGTGTATCACGCAGCACGGAGTAGTCACGGGTTGTATTGAGGAGCTTGCCTTTGGTGGAAAGAGCCTTGAGATCATACGGGAACCATGTCTGGCCGTTGAACCCTCTCTCGAAGGTGCTGGAGTCAGGCTGGCATCCCGGGTAGCTTGCCAGGTTCAGGAGGGGTGACCATGACTGGTTGAGATACTGCTGAGGCATCATCATGGCATTCATGTCCATCAGCCACGGGGGAAGAGTTTTAGTAAAATAGGTGCTGGACATCCAGGTGCCGGTACGGTCATCGAACCAGAATGCACCGTCAGCGGCATGACCGGCAGTGATGATTGCCGACATCTCCCTGATACCTATACCGTAAACCTTTGACGTTCCGCATGATGCCATCTGGAGCTCATCGGCAAAGGTGGACGAGAGCAGGTTGACAGGAGAAAAGAGCCCTGTCTCGAAACTGCCTCCGACAGGGCTGGCAGTGGCGTCTTGGACGCAGTAGACCATATCATCATTAAAAGGATGGAACCAGGAGTCAGAGGTGATACCGTGAGCCGAGGGAGAGGCACCGGTGGAAATGGTTGCAAAGCCGGGAGCTGCCTGGGTTGACAGATAATCAACCGATGCATTGCGGTAGTAAGTGCCTTCACTGACCATTTTCTTCAGTCCGTTGTCAGGAAGAATATCCCAGATGCGCTCAAGCTGGTCATAACGGAGCTGTTCCACAATGATACCTATGACAAGCTTTGGTTTGTCAGGGGGAATATAAGCTGACTGAGCTTTTACACCGATAGTAGTAACAATAAGAAATAATGCCGTGATCGCCCTTTTCATCCTGAAATGCCCTCTTTTGAAATAAGTCCCAAAAATACCAGTTTTGGTCTTATCTGCAACCCGGGCCGGAAAAGATATCACCACCGGTCACCGGTTTATCAACCGGGTGATGACCGCCTTGCCCCGGACTGTGGGGCCGAGAGGTTCCTTTCTTACTGAAATTATATAGAGTCCGGCCGGGATGTCAGTGAATTTGCATTCAATCGGAATTCCCGGCTGGGCGTTTGTCCGGTAGTGTTTCATGAGGGCTCCGGAGGAAGAGAAGAGAGTGACAGTCACCTCGCCGGTTACAATTTCAGGTGTCATTATACCGAAATTGCCGTCTGACGGGTTTGGTAAAACCATGAGGCCTGATTCCGGGGGGTCAGGGTATTTGTTTATGTCTTTTTCAAGCCTGATATCCCTGATCAGCTGGGTCCAGGCATCTGTCAGTTCTGCAGCCAGGGTATATGATTTGTATCCCGGGCAGGAGAAGGTGAGGTTCCAAGTGCCGGGAGCAAGGAAGCGGGTATAGAAACCGGTGGTGGTGTCTGACCATACATATGATGAGTCGGAGTCATGTCCGGCAATGGATATTTTTGCGCTCAGCGGATCTCCTGTGCCGGCATCGGTGACAGTACCACTGATGCCTGTCAATGCTTCGGCAATATAGCGGAGCAGTGACCGGTGGTTCCATTCCCACAGCAGTCCCAGGTTTGACCCGGGGGTCATTTTGGTATCATCAAGCTCAATTGTCACCTCGCGTCCTCCCAGCCCCCATGTTACAAAGTCCTGTCTTCCTCCTCTTACAACATACCATTGCCAGCCTTTTGTCACGCCATTGTCGAGGAAGGTCATGTATCCAGGGTCGGCATGAAGGTGGACTGTATCGGCATAACGGCGGCTTATGGCGTTGAACCAGGTGTCATCGGCGTGGTTTCTGGTCCATTTGTCCCAGGGGTAGTTGACTACTTCGGCGCCGCTGTGCAGGTTGACTGAGAGTGCGAAGCGTCTCTCTTCCATGAATCTGATCATGTCAAGTGTCTCCTTCTGCAGCGGCGGCGGCGCGCCCGCCTCGGGATCGGGGAAGTTGCGGTTAAGATCATAGCCGTTGTTGTTGGCCCTGACCGGGTATGTCATTGTGTCACCGGTGCGGTACATGCCGTCAGGGTTGGCGAGGGGGTTGATCCATATCTCCAGCCCTGACACCAGGTCTGAAGCCAGCCCTGACCCTGGCGCGCCGCCGCCTGAAGCAAGGTATTCAGCGAGGCGCATCAGAAGCACGAAGCCTCCAGGTTCGTCACCGTGGATGGATGCGCTGAGCATCACCTCCGGCTCCGGCTCGTCCGTTTCAGGGTTGTCTGAGATCTTAAGCGCAAGGACAGCCCTGCCCTGCAGGCTGAACCCGATTGTATCAAGACGACATACCCCGGGCCATTGCCCGGCAATCTTGTGCATGATTGTGTCATATTGTTTCCAGGTGGGGTATGACTGCCAGAGCATCGCATCGGCAACGGATGAAGCGGTATAAAAGCCCTTGTTCTCCTCCGGAATGATCAGCCTGTAAGGTATGCCCCCGGCGATGAAGTCAGCGACGTCACGGTCAGAAAGGGAGATCTGCGCTGTTTTGCCGTCGCATGATGAGACTGAGAAGCGCGATGCCAGCCTGGTCATCGCATCGAAGCCGGGATAGCTGATGACTACCTCAGCCTGGCCGTACCTGGTCACCGCACCGGTGATGTCAGTTCCTGCCGGGCTCTGCTGCCCGTATAATGCCCCAGGTGCAAACAGGAGCAGCAGTGCAGGTATGACTCCGCGATGTTTCAACCCCGTGGTTAAACGTTAAACCGGATATGAAGTATGTCGCCGTCGGCCACAACGTAGGTTTTTCCTTCCACCATCAGTTTGCCGGCCTCGCGGCATGCATGCTCAGAACCCAGCCTCATGAAGTCATCATACGCCATGACCTCTGCCCTGATGAATCCTCTCTCGAGGTCGGAGTGAATAACGCCTGCAGCCTGTGGCGCTGTCATGCCGGCGGTGATGGTCCATGCCCTTATCTCCTTCGGACCAACCGTAAAGAATGTCTGAAGGTTAAGCATCCGGTAAGCAGCCCTGACCAGTTTGTTAACGCCGGGCTCCGTCAGCCCTGAAGCCTCAAGAAACTCCATCCTGTCAGCCTCTTCGGTCAGGTTGGCTATCTCCGCTTCGAGGGCCCCGGCAATCACCAGCGGTTCAGCGCCCCTTGCCGTGAGAAATTTTCTAACATCATCAACATATCTGTTGCCGTTCACAGCCGAAGCCTCATCAACGTTGCATACATAAAGCACGGGTTTCATGGTGAGCAGGAAGATATCATCGACTACCTTCTTTTCCTCGGGTTTCAGATCGAGGGAGGAGGCGTTCTGAAAGCCTTCAAGGTGCTCCCTGTACCTTGAGAGTATCTCAATTCCGTGCTTTGCCTCCTTGTCTCCTGTTTTGGCAGCCCGTTCGAGGCGCTGCATTTTTTTCACAACTGACTCCACATCCTTTACCTGAAGCTCGAACTCGACGTTTTCAAGATCGCGGACCGGGTTTACTGACCCGTCTATATGAGGAAGAGTGTCGTTTTCGAAGCAGCGGAGGACGTGTATCAGGGCGTCTGTGTTCCTTATCTCGCCGAGCAAGCGTGCGCCGGAGCTGTCACCCTGTCCCCTTACCAGGCCGGGGATGTCAACTATTTCCACGGTGGTGTGCACGATCTTTTCCGTGGGCTGGTGCTTTTCGAGCTCATAGAGCCTCCTGTCAGGTACCTGGATGACCCCGAGGTTCGCTTTCACACCTGTCCCGTAAGTATTGGTCTCACCCCTCGTATTGGAGATGCAGTTGAAGATGGTTGTCTTGCCCACACTGGTGATCCCGATAATTCCGCATTTCAATGCCATGTCTCATGATTCTGTTGCTGCAAAGTTACCAAAAAGAGGGTAAGTTTGTAGTACAGATTAAACCATTGGCGCCGGGGAGCGTCTGAATGACAAAAGCCGCCGTAAAAGGTCAATGTCACAAATCACTGAGAATGATATCAGGGCAGCTCTTGCTTCAGATGCTGAGAGGGCATTCCGTATGATCATTGAACTGTACGGCAGGAAGCTTTACTGGCACATCCGCCGTCTTGTCATCACCCATGACGATGCTGATGACGCACTTCAGAACACCTTTCTGAACGCCTGGAAAAACATCGGGTCATTCCGTTCAGAGAGCTCGCTTCTTACATGGCTGTGGTCAATTGCCACCAACGAAGCCCTTAATCTTTTAAGGAAGAGGGCAAAGGAAAACAGTGTCTCACTTGACGATATTGAGGGAATCCTTGCCGCATCAGCTGAAGGGAGCATATGGTTTGATGGAGATGCCGCTGCGGTGAGGCTGCAGAATGCCATACTAAAGCTGCCCGAGAAGCAACGCATTGTCTTCAATATGAAATACTTTGAAGAAATGACATACGAGCAGATAAGTGCTGTCACAGGCACCACGACGGGAGCGCTGAAAGCCTCCTACCACCATGCGGTAAAAAAAATTGAACAATTTCTTGAAGAAGATTAAACCATTTCCCGGCAGGGGCATCAAAGAGAAGTCATGAAAATCAACGACGAAACGGCAAATAACAATCCCTTCAGAGTGCCCGAAGAATATTTTGACACCCTGGCAAACCGGACAATTGCTGCCATCAGGGAGGCGAAGGAGAACGGCAGACAGGAAGGCACGCTTGCTTCCGTGCCACCGGTGGTTCAGCGAGGTGATGCCGGCCACGGGAAGCAGGGCCGGTTTGTTCACTTCAGGCCGTTCCTGGCGCTGGCAGCAGCCATCCTGGGCTTCGCAATCCTGGCCACCGCGGTTGTAAAACTTGTCACCTCTGACCGCCAGGGCAGGGGCGCTGAACCCGGCAGCATCCTCTATGCCGACATGGCCGCGGAGGAGATTGACACATACATGCTTTAGAATGAACTGAACA